>NZ_JBEXYN010000014.1:0-192515 GCF_040630935.1 Streptomyces sp. NPDC005722 | reverse complement strand
ACGGCATCCCCGTCCTGGGCGCCCAGTACATCGTCCGCATGACCCACAAGAACGGCCAACGCACCGTCACCGGCACCTCCGGCACCTACTTCACCAACCTCGACCTCGACACCACCCACCCCACCCTCCCCGCCCCCACCGCGGTGGAGCGTGCCGTACGGCAGGTCGAGGACTCGCTCGCCCGCGGCCCGCGCCCCACCGCCGGCGGCGGGTCCGCCGCGTCCTCCCGCCCCGCGGACGGGGCCGGCCTGACCGGCACGGACCGCGGGCTGACCGTGCTGCCCAACGGCAAGGGCGTGCTGGCCCGCCACGTCACCGTGCGCGGCACCGACCCCGCCACCGGCGCACCCCTGGTCCAGGAGGTCTACGTCGACGCCGCCACCGGGGTGCTCCGCTACGAGGCCGGGGCGCTGCGCACCCTCACGGCAGCGGCACCCGCCAACAGCGCTGCGAGGAACGGCACTTCGTCGGCGTCCGGCACGCCCGCCGCTCCCGCGGGCGGATCGACGGAGGTCACCGGCAGCGGCAGGCTGCTGAACGGCGCGACGGTGCCGCTGAACCTCACCAAGGACGCCACCACCGGCCAGTACCTGCTGCGCGACACCGCGCACATGGCCGGCAGCAAGAGCCACAACGTCATCCAGACCTGGGACGGCTCCAGCCTCTGGTGGATGGACCTCGACGAGCGGTGGCCCGAGGGTGCCGTGCCGTTCGCGATGCCGACCACGAAGGCGCCGCAGGAGATGACCGACAGCGGCGCGGTCGACGCCCACTGGGCGGCCGGGAAGGTCTACGAGTTCTACCGCGGCACCTTCGACCGCGACAGCCTCGACGACAAGGGCATGGCCCTCAACTCCCTCGTCGGCGTCACCGCGGAACTCGGCTACCCCTGGGTGAACGCCTTCTGGGACGGCAGCAAGATGGTCTACGGCACCGGTGACGACGAGTACCGCTCGCTCGCCTCCGACCTGGACGTCGTCGGCCACGAGATGACCCACGGCGTGGTCGAGCACACCGCCGACCTGGTCTACGCCGGCCAGTCCGGCGCCATGAACGAGGCCATCGCCGACTACTTCGGCAACGCCATCGACGTCACCGTCAACCGCACCCCGATGACCGACCCCGACGCCGGCCTGATCGGCGGCGACCTCTGCCGCACACTGGCACCGAAGGACTGCGCCTTCCGCGACCTCAACGACGGCGCGGACACGGGGGACTTCATCAGCATGCCGCTCGGGTCGCGCAGCGACCAGGGAGGCGTCCACCTCAACTCGCACATCTTCGGCGGCGCGCTGTGGGACATCCGCGAGAGCCTGGGCGGCGAACTCGCCGACGAGATCGTCTACAAGGCGCTCACCTCCTACATCACCCCCCTCGACGGCTTCACCGAAGGCCGTGACGCGGTCCTCGCCGCCGCGAAGTCGCTGCACGTCAAGGGCGACCGCATGGCGAAGGTCAAGCAGGCCTTCGAGGCGCACGGCATCGTCCCCGGCTGGGAGAAGGCCCTCGGCCTGGACAGCGACGTCCTGCTCGGCCGCCTCGGCACCCTGGAGACCGGCGTCGCCAACGACATCGGTCCGGCCACGGGCGGCGGCTGGTGGGCGGTCCCCCGCTCCAGCGCCGACAGCGCGGCCCCGTACTCGGTGTGGACCGGGCGACTGGACGGGAAGGGCAAGGCCCGTCAGGTCTCCCCGGAGGACGGGCGCTACCACCTCAGCCCCGTCACCGACGGCAGGCGCGTGGTGTGGCTCGCCGTCGGCGACACCTACGACCTCATGTCCGCCCCCGTGACCGGCGGCCCGGCGAAGCGGCTCTACAGCACCTCCTCCGCCTGGATCGGCAGCCTGAGCATGGACGGCGACACCGTCGCCTGGTACGAGAACGGCGACGAGGGCCGCACCACCCTGCGGTACCTCCAGGGGTCCGACCCCGTCCCGCACACGGTCCCGCTGCACCGCCCCGACGCCACCACCGCCGGCGCCGACGTCCGGGCCGAGTTCCCCTCCGTGAAGGACGGGCGCATCGCCTACACGGTCAGCGGCTGGTGGGGCGACGACCCGGACCACCGGCGCGCCGCCGTCGACGTCTTCGACACCCGCACGGGCAGGACCTCGCTCGGCACCCCGAGCCGCGCGGTGTGGACCAGCCGGCCCGTGGCGACCGGCTCCGGGGTGTACTGGCTCGCCGACGCGGACCCCTACGACGCGGGGCAGCCGGCCCTGCGCCGCAGCGGCCTCGACGGCTCGGGCACGAAGGACGTGATCCCGGAGACCTCGACCGCGGCCCTCGGGGCCTGGACCCTGACCGCGTCGGACACGGCCGTCACCCTCACCGTCGACCCGCTGTCCCCGACGGACCTGCCGTACCTGGACACCAGGCTCGTCCAGTTCACTTCGAAGGGTGCCCCGCTGGGCCGCGTCTCGTGCGCCCCGGGCCGGCAGACCTACGCGGTGGCCGCCACCGGTGGCCGGGTGCTCTGGCTGGACACGACCACCACGTCCTTCGACCTGGTGACCCGCTCCCGTCCGGCAGGTGACTGCGGCTGACCGTACGCCGTGCGGGTGGGCCGGGCCGGGGTCCTGGACTCCGGCCCGGCCCACCCGCACGCCCGGCTCGGGCTCCGTCAGCGCGGCATCGGCAGTTCGACCAGGCCGGCGAGTTCGGCGCGGGTCGCCGGCCGCAGCGTGGACAGGACGTGGCGGGCGGCCGGGAGCCCGGCCTCGCCGGACCCCTGCAGGTACACGGTGACGACCAGGCCGTCGTGGGGCAGCCGCAGTTCACGGGTGGGGTGGTCGCCGCCGTAGAGGACGAGCAGGCGCCCGCCGCCGTCGTCGCGGCACTGGATCTCCTGGCCGAACGGGACGGGGCAGCCACGCGCGTCGACGCGCCGGGTGTCGTATCCGGCGCGTTCGACCCGGAGGCGGAGGGCCGCCGAGCCGCCCTCGTCGGCGGCGCTCTCGTAGCGGGCGCCGAAGCCGTCGGCGCTCGCGCCCCCGACGCGCAGGACGTAACCGGGCGGCGCGTCGCCGACGCGCAGCAGGGCGTGGTCCACGCGGTTGGCGCTCAGCCACGCGTCGAGGGTGGGCGGACGTGCGGCGTCCCAGGCGGCGTACGCGCCGCCCGCCGCGAGGACGACGGCCGCGCCCAGCGCGGTGAGCCGGGCCCTGGCGCCGGGCAGGAAGAACGCGGCCGCGAGCGCGTGACAGGTGCCCCCGGCGGGGAGGAGCACCTGGTACCCGAGTTCGCCGACGTGGTGGAGCACCACCACCACGGTGAACGCCCCGGCGGTGCCGAACGCGTGGACCCCGGCCGTCCAGACCGCCAGACCCGCCGTGCGGCGGGTGAGCGGCACGACGCTCCGGGCGGCCCTGCCCAGCGCGGCGAGCAGCGCCACCGCAAGTACCGTCGTGCACGCGAGCGCGGCGGCCAGGACCACCGGCCTGCCGAGGAACAGCGCGACGAGCACCACCTGGAACTGCACGGCGGTCAGGGCGCAGCCCGCAAGCCAGACCGCCGCCAGATGCCCGCCCACGGCGGTGGCGTCCTTCTTCCCGATCATGTCCTGTGACCACGCGCGAGCAGGCGCTCCGGTTCCACGCCCACCCGGTCCGGGACCGCCGGCCGCGGGACGGTGAGGGCGGGAACTCCTGATCGTTCAGGTGTACGGGCACGTACCGCGCCCGACGTACCGACACCGTGAAGGAGCAGCCATGACCGCTGGGGAGGACGGCCGGACGGGTGTCCGCGACGACGCCGGGGAGGACGCGCCGGGGACGGCGGCCCGCCGTGGACGGCCCCGGAGGGCCCGCGGGCAGCGACCCTGGTGGCAGGAGCTGCCGATCCTCGTCGTCGTGGCGCTGGTCATGGCCCTGGGGATCAAGACCTTCCTCGTGCAGGCCTTCTCCATCCCCTCGGGCTCGATGCAGAACACCCTGCAGGTGGGCGACCGGGTGCTGGTCGACAAGCTCACCCCGTGGTTCGGGGCGACGCCGCAGCGCGGCGAGGTGGTCGTCTTCCGCGACCCGGGCAACTGGCTGGACGACCAGCCGCAGCCGACCGGCGGCAACGTGATCACGAAGGCGCTCGCGTTCGTCGGACTGGCGCCCTCCTCCGACGAGCGGGACCTCATCAAGCGCGTGATCGCGGTCGGCGGCGACACCGTGGACTGCGAGAGCGGCAAGCCGGTGACGGTGAACGGGAAGCCGCTGGACGAGCCGTACGTCTACCCCGGCGCGACGCCCTGCGACGACCTGCCGGTCGGGAAGGTCACCGTTCCCGCGGACCACCTGTGGGTGATGGGCGACCACCGCGACGCCTCGCGGGACTCTCGTGCCCATGTCCAGGAACCGGACGGCGGTTTCGTGCCGCTGGACGACGTCGTCGGCCGCGCCTTCGTCGTCGCCTGGCCGGTGCCGCGGTGGTCCACGCTGCCGGTGCCCCCGACCTTCGACCGGTCGTGACCTGCGGCGCCACCGCCCCGTACGGCAAGGGCCGCCTTGCTTGACCCCTCGCGGCACGACACCGACAGTGGTGAGGTGCCGCTGCGGGAGCGCTTCCCGCCGCGCGAGGACGAGAGAAGGCGATGCGGCCATGACCGCTGATCGCAACGGGGCGGCCAACGGTTCCGTCCAGGTGGTCCAGAAGTCGGCCCAGATCCTGGACTGCTTCTCGGTGACCACCCCCCGCCTCCAGGCCTCGGAGATCGTCCGCAGGACCGGCCTGCCGTCATCCACCGTCGCGCGCATCCTGCGCACGCTCGTCCGGGAGAACCTCCTCCAGCGCGAGGGGACCGCCTACAGCATCGGCCTGCGGGTGATCGCCTGGTCCGCGGCGGCCAGCGCCGCGTCGGACCTGATCGCCAGGGCGAGACCGGTCGTGACGGCGCTGCGCGACCACTGCGGCGAGTGCTGCGGCCTGCAGGTCCGGCAGGACGGCAGGCGGATCACCGTGATCTGGGCGCAGTCGACGCACTCGATCGTCTACCGGGGCCACGAGGGCCAGGTCATGCCCCTGCAGCCCAGCGCGGCGGGCAAGGTCTTCATGGCCTTCGACCCGGAGGTGCTGGCCCTCGTCCTGGACGAGGGCCTGACGGCCAGGACCCCGCGGACCGTGGTGGACCCGGCGGTGCTGCGCGGGCAGCTCGAGGAGGTCAGGGAGCAGGGCTGGGCGTTCTCCGAGCAGGAGCTCGAACCGGGCCTGAACTCGTTGGCCGTCCCGGTCCGCTCGGGCGACGGCCGGGTGATCGCAGCGGTCAGCGTCGGAGGGCCGTCCCACCGCCTGACCCCCGCCCGGGCCAAGGACCTCGCCGCCCAGGCGATGGAGTGCGCGTTGGCCATCGCGGAGGGCCGGATGTGGCGTGGCCGTGGTTAGCCGGGCCGTGTCGTCACCTGCCCCCGGCGTCATCCGGGGGAGCCACCGGGCCCGCCCTCCGGGACGGTTTGGGCACCTCCCGGCGCGAACCGGGGAGCCCGGGTGAGGGCACGGCCCGGGCCGCTTCCTCGAACCGGCCCGACGCCCCGCGCCGCGGACCGGCCCGCGCGGCGCGCGCACGCTGCCGGCGGGCCCGGAGGCCGTTCGACGAGCGCGACCGCGTCGCGCATTGCCGTCCCCGCGTCCCGACGCCGACCCGGTTGCCTTGACGATGCCGAATGCGGGTCGCACAGTGGATACCGCATTGCGGCAATGGCTTCCACGATGCGGCAAGGTGAGGACGGTGGGGCCATGATCCACACGAGTCCGCGCACCACCCGGCGCCCGGACACAACCGGTGCCGGACCTGCTCCGGTGCCCCTGGCACCCGGCGATGCCGGACGCCCCGTCACGTACCGGCGGCAGCCGGTGTTACCGCCCGCCCCGCACGGTTCCGCGACGGCGGCCGTGTCCCGGGCCCCCAGCGCAGGCCGCCCCTGAACGTTCCGGCCGACCGGCCGGATCCCCACCGGGCCGGGTGACGTCCCGTCCGTCCGCAGGTGCGTGGTCAGGCGTTCCCACCGTGCCGGAGGGCGCACGCGTACCGCACGCGTCCCGTCCGCGCCCGGCGTACGACCACCCGCAGGACCCCCCATGAACCTCTTCTCTTCCCCCGTCCCGGCAGCAGCGCGGGCAGGGCACCGCGTCCGCCCCTCGGGAGCGCGCCTCACCGGCGGACGGGGGAGGCACCTACGGCACGCCCGCCGGGCCGGCGAACGCGTCCCGAGGGCGGGCATCCGCACGCAGATGTCCCTCCCGGCCGGACTGATCGCGGCGATCACCCTGGCCGGGGCGTTCGCGCCCGTGGCCATCCACCTGTCACCACTGCTGGTGGCCGCCCCCACCTCGACGGCCGCCTTCGCCCGCGCCCGGTTCACCGCGTGCGTCGCCCTGGTCGCCAGCGCGGCGATGCTGCTCGTCGACCGCCACGACGGGCTGCTGCACTCGTCCGTCCTGCCCATCCACATCGGCGCGCTGCTGGCGGTCTCCGGTTTCGTCATCGCCGCGCGCACCCTGCACGACCGTGACCTGAGGGAACTCAACGAGGTGCGGGCGGTGTCCGAGGCGGCGCAACGGGTGCTGCTGCGGCCCATCCCGGCCCGCATGGGGCCGCTGCGCATCGCCTCCGTCTACCGCGCGGCCGCCGCGCACGCCCTGGTGGGCGGGGACCTGTTCGGCGCCACCCGGACCGACCACGCGACGCGGTTCCTCATCGGCGACGTGCGCGGCAAGGGGCTGCCGGCCGTGGAGGACGCCTCCGCACTGCTGGGCGCCTTCCGCGAGGCCGCCCACCACCACGACACGCTGCCGGAGCTGGCGGCCTCCCTGGAGCGCAGCGTCCAACGGCACCTGGCCCAGCTGACCGAGGCCGACCCCGAGGCCGGTGAACACTTCATCACCGCCCTCCTGGTGGAGGTGCCCGACGGCACCGACGCCGTACGGGTCGTCAGCTGCGGTCATCCGCCGCCGCTGGTCCGGCACGACGGCCGGGTCACCGCCCTGGAGGCGCACCGCCCCGCACCGCCCTTCGGACTGGCCGGCGACACCCCGGACGACTTCCTCCTCGACACCTTCGACTTCGGCGCCGGGGACACCCTCCTCCTCTACACCGACGGCGCCATCGAGGCCCGCGACGCCTCGGGCGGCTTCTACCCCCTGTGCGAACGGGCCGGCACCTGGGACTGGGAGGGTCCCGAAGAGCTGCTCCGGCAGGTCGGCGACGACCTGGACGCCCACACCGGACGGCGCCTCGACGACGACCTCGCGATGGTCGCGGTGCAGCGCCCCTCGGTGCCGGGCAACGGCCAGGGCCCGCCCTCCCCGCGGTCGCCCCATCCGGCGGAGGCCGCCCCGTGAACGGCGGGCGCGCGGCGGCGCCGGAGGGACGCACCGGTCACGGAAGGACGCTGGCGAGCATGATCTCGCTCCACGTCCCGTGGGGCCTCGGCCCCCTGCTGCTGCTGTGCTACCTCGGCGCGGTCTGCGCGGTGCAGCTGGAGGCGTCCGAGGGCGGCCTGGTCCGCTGGTCGCCGTACTCGGAGTTCGCTCCCCTCGTGGCCGCCGCCCTGCTGCCCGTCCGGCGCACCCTCGTCATCGGCGCCGCGACGCTCGTCGCCAGCGTGGTGATCTACGGCTTCGCGATCCGCGGGGTGTCGGCGGGCGGCCGGACAGTCGTCATCCTGGCGGCCGTGCTCTCCGTCGCCCTCAGCCTCGTGCTGTGCCGGGCGCGGCTGTGGCTGCAGCGCAGACAGTGCGCGGCGGCCGGCGCCTGCTTCACCGGGGATCCCGACGCCACGACCACGGCGCACCCCTTCGAGGGCGGCGGCATGAACGCCCCGACCGCCCCCGGCGACCTGCTGGTGACGGCACTGCCGGGGTCGGCCGCCGTGGAGGTCGTCGGGCGCTGCACCACCCCGTGCGACCACTCCGGGCCCAGCGCCCACTGGCTCGACGCCATCCCGCTGCCCGGCGCCCGGGTCGCGCTCGTGGCGGGCACGGTCTCCGCGGAGGTCGGGACGGTGACGGGCGCGGCGGCCGCCGAACTGCGGGCGGCGGTGCGCACGCTGGCCGACATCGACCTCCAGCCGGAGGAGCTGCTCACCCACCTCGACGACGTGCTCGGGCGGCTGCGGCCCGCGGGCACCGGGGTCAGCGCCGCCTGCCTGTACGCGGTCTACGACCCGGTGTCCGGCCGGTGTTCGCTCGCCGCCGCGGGGCACCCGGCGCCCATCGTCGTCACCCCCGACGGCGAGGTCACGACCATCGCGCTCCCGGCGTCCCGGCCGCTGGGCAAGGCACGGCCCTCCTCCGGGGCCACCGAGGTGGAACTCCCCGCCGGCAGCCTCCTGCTGGTGCACACCGGGACCCGCCCGGGCGAGCCGGCCGACGAGGCCCTCCTGAGCAGCCTCGCCCGCACCGGGGAGGACCTCCCCTCCCTGGAGACCGTCTGCCACACCGTCCTGCGCGCCCTGCCCGAGGCCGACCGGCCCGGCGCCGCGGTCCTCGCCGCGCGTACCCGCACCTTCGGCAGCGGCGCCGTCGCCACCTGGGACCTGACGCCCGACCCCGCCGCGGTCGCCAACGCGCGCAAGCACGTGGCGGGCAAGCTCGCCGCCTGGGGCCTTCCGGACGCGGCCCAGACGACCGAGCTCATCGTCAGCGAACTCGTCACCAACGCCATCCGCTACGCCCATCCGCCGTTCCGGCTGCGCCTGATCCGCCACGACAACGGGCTGACCTGCGAGGTCTCCGACAGCAGCAGCACCACCCCGCACCTGCGGCGGGCCCGCACCCTCGACGAGAGCGGCCGGGGGCTGTTCATCGTCGCCCAGCTCACCCAGCGCTGGGGCTGCCGCCACACCGAGGACGGCAAGACCATCTGGGCCGAACAGCCCTGCTGAGCCGGCTCCGCCGGCGCGGAAGCGCGGACCGGCGAGCCGAACAGGGGTGGCCGGCCGGAGCGGTCGAGGCGTGGCGCCGTCGATCGCCGGGCCGCACGGTGGGCGCGCGCCCGGGAGGCCGCCGTACCGGCCGTCCCCCGGTGCCCTGCGGTGAGGTCGACGCGAACGTCGTGCCCGGCCCGCGCGCGGAACCGTACTGCGCTGCTCGGCCGCGTCCCCGAGCAGGAGCACGGCGCACCGCCACCGCGCACGGCGCCGCCCGCGGCCGCGCACCCCGGAACGACGAAGTACCGCGGGGAACGCTGACATCCGCTTCGCCGGAATGACAAGATGATCGCAGGGCGACTTCCCGTCAGGTGACGGGAGTACGACACGTGAAGAGAGCGCGAAGGCGGACCACGGACCATGCTCGAATCCATCGGCCTGAGCCGGCAGGACGAATCGGTGTACGAGGCCCTCGTGCGCAGGGTGCACGCCACGGTCGCGGACCTGGCGCACGACTGCCGGCTGCCCGCTCCCGCGACGCGCCGCAGCGTGCGGTCGCTGGTCTCCCTCGGGCTCGCCGTACGCTCCACGGGGCGCCCGGTCACCTACGCCGCGGTCTCCCCGGACAGCGCGCTGGAGGCCGTACTGCGCGACAGGGAACGGGCGTTGAACGACGTGCGCTCCCATGTCGCGGGCCTGATGGACCTCTACCGCGCGGGCACGCGCTTCGTGAACCCCGGCGAGCTGGTCGAGGTCGTCTCGGGACGCGACGACGTCAACCGCCGCTGGGCGCAGCTGCAGCAGAGCACACGCACGCAGGTGCGGGGCTTCGACCGGCCGCCGTACGCCTCGCACGAGGAGCACACCGAGCCCAACCCGATCGAGCTCGAACTGCTCAAGCGCGGCGTCGCCTACCGCGTCATCTACGACAGCACCGTGCTCGCCCTGCCCGGCTGGCTCGCGGACGTCACCGTCGGCGTCCGGCACGGGGAGCAGGCCAGGGTCGCGGCCGGCCTGCCGATGAAGCTGGCGATCTCCGACGACCGGCTCGCCATCATCCCCCTGCTCCGCCCCGGCGACCACGCGGTGACGGCCTCCTACCTGATCCACCCCTCGCCCCTGCTCGACGCGCTCATCGCCCTCTTCGAGACGTTGTGGGAGCGCAGCGTCCAGGTGCGCCTGCCGGCGACCGGCGCCTCCTCGGTGCGGCTGGAGCAGGCGCCCGACGAGCTGACCGCCGAGGAGGCGAAACTCCTGACGCTGCTCGCCGCGGGCGCCACCGACAAGTCCGCCGGCCGCGCCCTGGGCTGGAGCGAACGGACCGTCCAGCGCCATGTCACCCGGCTCATGCAGCGCTTCGGCGCGCAGACGCGTTTCCAGATCGCCATGGAGGCCACCCGACGCGGGTGGATCTGACAGGCCGGGGCGGCGCGACGGTGAAGGACCGGTGAGGAACGCTTCCGCCGCGCCACCGGGGCCCGTGTCGCCCGGAAGGCACGGTCTACGATCAACGCTGCCGAATGAAGACCGCTCACCTCCGGGGGACATGGGGCCGTGGACGACCGGGATCCGATACTCGCCGACCGCTACCGCCTGGTGCGCCCGCTGGGGCGCGGCGGCATGGGGGAGGTGTGGGAGGCACAGGACGTCAGCCTGCGGCGGCCGGTCGCCGTCAAGGTGATCTCGGTGCTCGCGGGCGGCGGCAGCCGCGCCGACGAGGCGCGCGCCCGGTTCCTGCGGGAGGCGCGGATCACCGCCGCGCTCCAGCACCCCCACATCGTGACCGTCCACGACCTCGGCGAGGCGGCCACCGAGGAGGGCACCACGCCGTTCCTCGTGATGGAACTGCTGCGGGGCGAGGGCCTGGACGCCGTCGTCCGGCGCGGGCCCGCCGGCGAGGAGGACGCGGCGCGGTGGGGGGCGCAGGTGTGCGACGCGCTGACCGAGGCGCACGGCGCCGGCGTCCTGCACCGCGACATCAAGCCCGCGAACCTGTTCGTCACGGCCTCCGGCAGCCTGAAGGTGCTGGACTTCGGGATCGCCCGCGCCGCCGACCCCTCGGCCACCGGTGACCGGCTGACCCACACCGGGTTCATGGTGGGCACGGCCGCGTACATGGCCCCGGAGCAGGCCCGCGGGCATCCCGAGCAGCGCAGCGACCTGTACTCCCTCGGCTGCGTGCTGTTCGAACTGCTCACCGGGCGGCTGCCGTTCGACGCCCCGGACACCCTCGGCTACGTCACGGCCCACCTTCACGACCCGCCCCCCGCGCCGAGCAGTCTCATGTCCGGCGTCTCCGCTCCGTGGGACCGCCTGATCGGCCGGCTGCTGGCCAAGGACCCGGGCGAGCGGCACGAGTCGGCCGCCGTGCTCGCCGACGAACTGCGGCGTCTGGGCGGTGCGCGGCAGGCCGTACCCGCGGCCCGCGGGCAGTACACCCCCACCGCCGTCGACCGGGAGGGGCACGCGGCGGGTCGTCCCGCGGCGGCGACCATGCCCCTGGCGCCCGCGGGGCCGGCGGCCGGCGCGCCCATGAGCCGGCGCACGCTCCTCCGTGGCGGCGCGGGCGTCGCCGCGGTCGCGGTCGCCGGAGGGGCGGCGGCGATGTACCTGACCGGCGACCCGAAGCGGGACCCGGTCGCCTGGTCGCAGCGGATCCCGAACGTCGACCTGATCAACTCCGACGGTCCCGACGTCGTCCTGGCCGACGGGCGGTGCCATGTGGCCGCGGGCCACTACTGGAAGGACACGGCCGCGCTCCACACCTTCGACCTCGCCACCGGCAGGCCTTTGTGGAACGTGTCCCTCGACTCGGCCTGGTCCCGCGAGGCGCGCTTCACGGTGGTCGGCGGCACTCTGCTGGCCCTGACCGGCGACCCCGCCGGCAAGGGCGGACGGGTGGACGCCTTCGACGCCGCCACCGGCGAGCGCCGGTGGGGGAGGTCGGTGACCTACGGCGCCATGGGACTGGACGTGCACCGCCCCAGCGGCCTGCTGATCAGCGGTGAGGACGGTTACGTGACCGGAACCGATCCGCGCACCGGCGAGGAGCGCTGGTCGACCGACGTGTTCTCCCCGTACACCGCCACCTGGATCCTGGCCGGCGACCTGATCCTGTGCAGCCGCGGGATCGCCCTGTCCGGCAGGACCGGCGAGAAGGTCTGGACACGCAAGGACTTCGAGCCGCAGGGCCACTCGGCGCGGCCCCTGGGGAAGGGCCTGCTCTGCTACGAGGCCGGCCGGACGGACCCGGTCGACCTCGTCTGCCGCACGGCGGAATCGGGCGAGGTGATGTGGCGCAGCCCGTTCCAGAAGACGAAGCCGGAGGCCTACGTCGTCGGGGCCTACCAGCCGCTCGACGAGCTGGTGTCGGGCACCACGGTGTTCCTCCCGCTGGCCGCCGGCTCCCGCCGGGAGCCGACCGCGCTGAACGGGCTCACCGGCGAGCCCGCCTGGACCTGGGGCGGCACGTACCGGGCGGCCGGTCTGGAGGAGCGGGCGACCAGGAGCGTCGCGGGCGGGTTCGTCCTGCCCACGGGATCGGGATCGTTGTGCCTGGCCGCCGAGGACGGCACGGAACGCTGGCACGCCGATCCGCGGCGGGTGCAGACCACCGGCGCGTACGCCCTGCTCTCCGGGACGGGGCGGGCACGGGTCTTCCAGCGCTGGAGCAGCGTACGGGTCGTCGAGGTGGAGCACGGCCGCACGCTCTGGTCAGGGCAGTTCGACAGCGCCGCCGTCCCCGCGCCCGCCGCGAACGGCGACTTCGTCGCGGTCCTCGACGGCGGCGGCACGCTGTGGGCGATCCGCGTGTGAACCTGCCGAGGCGCGGTGCGGCCGGCGTCGGGCGGCCGGCGTCAGGCCGGTCCACCGGGGCCCCACCGGGGCCGCGGTGACGCACCGCGCGCCGTGTCGCTTGCCCCGGACCCAGCGGGATGTCACAAAATGTCCGGGGTGCCGCGGGCACCGCAGGCGTTCCGACGACGAGCCGCCAGGGAGTCCTCTTGGGTACCACCGTCGCAGATGTCATGGTCGCGGCCCTCGCGGCCTCCGGCGTACGGCGGGTGTACGGCCTGCCGGGGGACTCGCTCAACGGCTTCACCGACGCGCTGCGGCGCAACGGGGCCGTCTCGTGGGTCCACGTACGGCACGAGGAGACCGCCGCCTTCGCCGCGGCGGGCGAAGCCGCGGTCACCGGGCGGCTCGCGGTGGCGGCGGGCAGCTGCGGGCCGGGCAACCTCCACCTCATCAACGGGCTGTTCGACGCCCAGCGCAGCCGCGTGCCGGTCCTGGCGGTCGCCGCGCACATCCCGCGGGCCGAGATCGGCGGCGAGTACTTCCAGGAGACGCACCCGCAGGAGCTGTTCCGCGAGTGCAGCGTCTACCGCGAGATGGCGAGCCTGCCGGAGCAGGTCCCCCGGCTGCTGCGGATCGCGATGCGCTCGGCGCTGGAGCGCAGGGGCGTCGCGGTGCTGGTCGTCCCGGGCGAGCTGTTCCTGGCCGACGCCGACCTGCCCGTGCCGCCCCGGCCGGTCGTCGCGGCGTCCTCGCACGTACGGCCCGGCGACGCGGACCTGGCGCGCGCCGCGGAGGTCCTCAACCGGGCGGAACGGGTGACCGTCCTCGGCGGCGCGGGCTGCCACGACGCGCACGACGAGGCGGTGGCGCTGGCCGACGCGCTGAAGGCGCCGATGGTGCACGCCCTGCGCGGCAAGGAGTTCCTGGAGCACGACAACCCCTACGACGTGGGGCTGACCGGCCTGATCGGCTACAGCTCCGGCTACCGGGCGATGGAGCACTGCGACGCCCTGCTGATGCTGGGCACCGACTTCCCCTACCGCCAGTTCTACCCGGGTCCCGACGTGCCGGTCGTCCAGGTCGACGTACGCGGTGAGCACATTGGGCGGCGCACCGACGTCGACGTCCCGCTGGTCGGCACCGTCAAGGACACCGCCGCCGCGCTGCTCCCGCTGCTGCGGCCGCGCACCGACCGGTCGTTCGCCGACCGGATGACCGGGCACTACCGCAAGGTGCGCGGCCGTCTCGACCACCTCGCGGCCGCCGGGCCGTCGCACTCCCCCATGCACCCGCAGCACGTGGCCGCCGCCGTCGACAAGCTCGCCACCGAGGACGCCGTCTTCACGGCCGACGTCGGCACCCCCACCGTGTGGGCGGCGCGCTACCTGACGATGAACGGCCGCAGGCGGCTGATCGGTTCGTTCAACCACGGCACGATGGCCAACGCGCTGCCGCACGCCATCGGCGTCCAGGCGGCCCATCCGGGGCGGCAGGTCGTGGCCCTGTGCGGGGACGGCGGCCTGAGCATGCTGATGGGCGAGCTGCTGACGCTGCGCCGGCTGGACCTGCCGGTCAAGATCGTGGTCTTCAACAACACCGCGCTGTCCTTCGTCGAGCTGGAGATGAAGGCCGCGGGCATCGTCAACTTCGGCACCGACCTGGGCGAGGCGGACTACGCCGAGGTCGCGCGTGCGGCGGGGCTGTTCGGCGCCAGGGCCGAACGGCCGGGGCAACTGGAGGAGGTACTCCCGGCCGCGCTCGAGCACGACGGCCCGGCCCTGGTCGACGCCCGTACCGCACGCCACGAGCTGTCGCTCCCGCCCAAGATCACCTACGGCCAGATCAAGGGGTTCACGCTCTTCGCGACGCGGACGATCCTCTCCGGCCGGGCGGACGAGATCGTGGAGCTGGCGAGGACCAACCTGCGGGACCTCGGCTTCGACTGAGCGCCGCGCCCGCCGCGCCGGGGCACGGCGGGCGCGGTGCGCCGTCAGGGCTGCAGCCACCAGGGGCTGGAGTAGGCGACGCCCAGGTCGTTGCAGGGGTGTCCGGACGGCCCCGGCTGCCCGTTGGGCTGCGAGGGGTCGGAGACGCGCAGCACCACCCAGGCGCCGTCCTCGACGTCGAGCGGCACGGTGAACTCGGCCAGGCTGCCGGACGTGGCCGGGACGACCTCGACCACGGTCGGCGCGTCGGAACCGGGGCGGAGCACCTGGATGTTCAGGGGCTTGCCCAGCCAGTCGGGACCGCGGTCGAGGTCCACGGCGAAGCGCACGTCGCCCGCGGCGAGCGGCAGGACGCCGCCCATCTGGACGCCGTCGGCGGTGGCGTCCAGCCGCAGCCCGGAGAAGCGGGTGGCGAAGAAGCGGCGGGCACGCATGGCCTCCAGCACGCCGGCCCGGGTGTTCTCGGTGACCCAGAGCCCGGCGCGGCCGACGCCCTCGACCTTGCCCCACTCGGTTCCGTGGTGGTCGCTCACGCCGGTGATCCCGGTGCGCCACCCGGCGTTGAGGACGGCGTTGAGGTGCGAGGACTTGCGGTCCGACCAGCCGTCGAAGAGGTAGTCGTCGCCGCGGTTGAACATCTCGACGCTGACCATCTTGTCGCGCACCGCGGCCGAGTAGGCGAAGTCGTTGAAGCGCCCGATCTCGCGGCCGGGGTGGTTGAAGCCCGCCACGGCGTCACGGCCGGCGATCCAGTTGTAGAGGGAGCCCATCGAACTGGCGCCGCCCAGGTCGACGTACTGGTCGGTGAACCACACGTTGGCGTGGCCGAGGAGCGGGTGCGACCACTCGAAGCCGCGGATCGCGGTGTAGGCGCCGGGGACGTTCGCGGCGTTGGCGAGCTGCCGGGTGCGGTCCCACTCGCCCTTGGAGAGGCCGTTGATCGACAGGAGGGTGGTGTGGTCGGTGAGCGCCGCCACGTCGAGCCCGGCGTCCCGCATGGAGGCGAACGCGAGGGCGGGGTCACCGTCCCCGTCGGACATCAGGGTGTGGTTGTGCAGGTCGGCGTGGACGAGTCCGGTGCCCTGGGTGACGAGCGAGGCGCGGGACGCCCCGGCCCGGTTGGTGGCGGGGGTGTCCGCGGCGGTACGGGTGCCCGCGGCGAGGGCGGTGCCGGGCAGGGCGGCCGCGATCAGCAGGCCGCCCGCACCGGCGAGGAGGGAACGTCGGCTGGGTCCGTGCGCGTGCGTGTGCGCCGTGTCGGCGTGGTGTCCGCTCATGGCGGCCAGTACATCCGGTTGACAGGAGCATGGTCGGAATCGCGGGTTCCCGGCGGGTGAACGCCACGCGCCCGACCGGTGCCGCTCAGCGGGGCGCGTCCGGCGCGACCAGCGTCCGCACCAGCGGGACCCGGACCAGGACGAACGCCCCCGCCACGACCAGAAGGGCACCCACCATCATGGGCGCCCGCCACCAGCCGGCGCGCAGGTGCTCCTCGAACACCGTCACACCCAGCGTGAGGCTCAGGGCCGCGTCGCCCAGCGTCAGCGCGGGCTGGGAGGCCACCAGGGGCCCGGACTGCATGGCGTTCTGCAGGAGGAAGACGGCCGCGACCCCGACGAGGGCGAAGCCGTACGTCTGCCACGCGGTGAAGAAGGCGGCCGGCCCCTCGCTGTCCCACGTCTGCGTGGCGTCCTTGAGCAGCCCGGCGGTGAGCGCGTAGCAGACGGCCGCCGAGAGCCCGAAGCAGGCGGCGCGCACCCGGCCCGCGGGACGCCGTACGGCGGTGCCGACCAGCACCAGGACGGCGGCGGCACAACTGGGCAGCGCCAGGGCCCACATGCCGGTGTGCGGCCGGTCCACCCCGCCGCTGGGCGCCGCGGCCCACAGCCCCACGCCCAGCCCCACCACCGTGGCGGCGACCGCGGCCCAGCCCCGCGGCGGGAGCCGGCGGCGCAGCACCAGACCGCCGATGAACAGGGCGAAGGGCAACTCCAGCACGAACAGCGGCTGGACGAGCGAGAGCGCGCCGTTCAGCAGCGCGAGGGCCTGGAACGCGGCGGCCGCGACCACCGCGCCGAACCCGGCCAGCCAGACGGGCTTGCGCAGCAGTTCGCCGAGGAGCGCCGGACGCAGGCCCACCGCGAGCGGCACCGTGCGGGCGGCGTAGCGCTGGAGCACGGTGGCCAGGGCGTTGCTGACCGCCGCGAGCAGCGCGAACAGCACGGCAAGGGTGGTCTGCACCAGGCCTCTCCTCCGGATCCCGGCCCACGCTAACCGCTGCCCGCCCCCGCCGGGCCGCACGACGCGTCGGCGCCACGGCCGGGCTCCGGCAAATGCGGTTGACGCCCCTCGCCGTGCACCGGTTTCCTGCTGCGATGTCGACCCTTCGCATCGAACGGCCCCACGGCGACGCCATGCTCGAGGACTGGCGGTTCGTCCACAACACGATCATCCCCACCGGCCCGCTCTCCCTCGACGACGTACGGGAGCGCTCGCGGCGCAACCACCTGGAGGTCGCGTACCTCGATGACGCGGTCGTGGGCTGCACCACCGTGCGGCCGCCCGCCGGCGAGGACGCCACGGCCACGGTCATCGCCCGCGTACTGCCCGGCCACCGGCAACGGGGCTTCGGCACCCGGCTCTACACCCGGGGCCTGGACCGGGCGCGCGAGATGGGCGCGGCGGCGGTGGAGACCGTCGTCCTGGTGTCCAACACCGAGGGGTTGCGCTTCGCCGAGGCCCGGGGCTTCGTCGAGGTCGAACGCTATGTGCTGCCCGGCGACACCATCGCCTACGTCACCCTGCGCCTGCCCTGAACCCCGCCCGCCCCGAACCCCGACCGCCCCGGCCGGCGCCTCAGGAGTGGTCCGCGGGCGCGCTGCGGCGCAGGTAGCGTTCCGCCACCTCGCGCAGCCGGTCACGGCCGAAGCTGCGCCCGTGGCCGGGGTGGACGACCGAGACGTCCAGCCCGGCGAGGAACGCCGCGGTGCGCCGGTAGGACGGCACGTCGGACTCGGGCAGGTCGTCGATGAGATGGCCGTCGTAGACGGCGTCGCCGGAGTACAGCACCCCGGTGCGCTCCTCCAGCAGGCCGACGGAGCCGGGCGTGTGGCCGGGCAGGTGGACGACGGTGAGGACGCGGTCGCCGAGGTCGATCCGGTCGTCCCCGCTCACGGTGCGGGTGAGGGTCACCGGGCCGATTCCGTAGCCGCCGGGGTCGTACCCGGGGTCGGGCAGGGCGTCCAGGAGTAGGTCCGGGAAGGAGTCGCCCACCTCCTCGGCGCCCAGCCGCTCGGCGAGTTCGGGCCCGTACAGGCTGGCCGGCACCCCGCGCGCCAGGGCCGCGGCGTCCGCGGTGTGGGCGGCACGGTCGGTGAACTCGTGGGCCCCGCCGACGTGGTCGAGGTGCGCGTGGGTGAGGAGCAGCAGCGGGTCGCGCGCGAGGACGTCCGGGATCTCCCGGCGCAGCGGCACCACCCCGAGCCCGGCGTCGACGACGAGGTCACGCTCGGAGCCGCGCAGCCACCACACGTTGGCCTTCACGATCTGGTGGACGTGGGGCTCGCCGATCCGGACGAGGCCGTCCTCGACGTCGCGTTGCTCGTACCAGTGCGTCATACCGGCCCAGTGTCCTCGCCCCTGGCCCGGGCCCCGCAGGAAGGGGGCGGGACGGGG
The DNA here is from genome assembly GCF_040630935.1 of Streptomyces sp. NPDC005722. Taxonomy (NCBI): domain Bacteria; kingdom Bacillati; phylum Actinomycetota; class Actinomycetes; order Kitasatosporales; family Streptomycetaceae; genus Streptomyces; species Streptomyces sp. NPDC005722. The sequence goes on along the minus strand of NZ_JBEXYN010000014.1, from coordinate 174,241 downwards.
AAGGGCGGGGGCCGGACCCGGAGACGGGGTGGCCGGGCCTCCCCGGCAGCGGTGAGAGCGCTGCCGGCGACGACCCGGCCACCCCGGTCGCGGACCGTCAGTTGCGGATGATGTTCTCCGCCTGCGGGCCCTTCTGCCCCTGGGTGACGTCGAACGTCACGGCCTCACCCTCGACCAGTTCGCGGTAGCCGTTGCCGGCGATGTTCGAGTAGTGCGCGAACACATCGGGGCCACCTCCGTCCTGTGCGATGAAGCCGAAGCCCTTTTCCGAGTTGAACCACTTCACGACGCCTGTCGCCACCGCGTCCATCCTTCACGTGCCAGCTGAAGAGCCACGCCGACTGCGTGACCCGCGGTCGCCTCCTGACGGAGACGGCCACGGAGCCCTCTTTACCCGATGCAGGGCGTTTTTACGCCGGGTCCTCGCATCTGTACGTCCCCTGCCGCAACGGACCGCCTCGCGGCGGGCTCCCGGCCGGCTCCCCGGGGCGCCGCCGGCCGGAGGGGCCGCGGACGGACGGCGACGGAGCGGCGACACGAATGCGCGGCGCTCTCCGGCGCCGCTCCGCACCGACTTCCGCACATTCGTGGAGCAATGCCCGAAGTCGGCCGGAGGAGCCCGCCGGACTTTTTCGCGACTAAGGGTCGACACGCGTAGATGTTTTAGGTTAAATGGTGCATACGCTGCCGCGGCAATCCCTCGGGAAAGCCTTGCGGACCCCTTGTGACGAGTTCGTGTGCGTGATACGTTCCCGGCGTCAGCGGGGAGTGTGGGCGGAAATGCATAAAAGGCAATCTGTCGACCGTGTCCAAGAAGCGTCCGGTGATCTCGGACCGAACACGTTATTAGATTCGGACGAATTCAGTCCGAAGTTCCTCATGCTCGGACCGGTGAGGATAGCGGACGACGGCAACGTCATAGCGCTCCAGCCGTCCAAGCCCGCCAATCTCCTCGCGGCACTTCTTTTGCACCCCAATTCCACGGTGTCCGCGGAATTCCTGCAGCGGGTCGTCTGGGGCGAGGAGCGCCCCGTCAGCGCGAGGTCGGCACTGCACACCTGCGTGCAGCGGCTGCGGCAGCTGTTCGCCAAGTACGGCATCGCCGGGACCCTCATCGAGGCGGTCCCCGGGGGCTACCGGATCGGCGCCGACGCCGGCTCGCTCGACCTCATCGCCTTCCGCGACCTGCTGCGCGCCGCCGACGGCACGTCCGACCCGGAGCGCGAGCTGCGCGTCCTGCGGACCGCGCTGGCCCTGTGGCAGGGCCCCCTGCTGGCCAACATCCACTCCGACACCCTGCAGCGCGAGGTCGTGCCCCGGCTGACCGAGGAGCGGCTGCGCGCCATGGAGCGGGTCTTCGACCTGGAACTCGCACTGGGGCGCTGCCGCCAGGTGCTGTCCGAGCTGTGGCCGGTGGCCCGCTCCCACCCGGCGCACGAGCCCTTCTGGGCGCAGCTCGTCGAGGCGCTGCACCGCACCGGGCGGCGCGCCGAGGCGCTGTGCGAGTACCGGGTGGTGAAGGAGTACCTGCGCAGCGAGCTCGGCGTCGACCCGGGGCCGGCCCTGCAGCGCCTGGAGCTGGCGGTGCTGCGCGGCGACGACCTGTCGGCCGGACCTCCCGGACGTCACCGCCCGCATTCCGGCGCCAATGGTCGAGACCATTCCGGAGGCCGTTCGGATATCGCACGGGCGGCGCACCTGGCCGGAAAGCCTTTGCTGTCCCGAGGCGCCGCGCAGGTGCTCGAAACACTCCTCGGGGCCGGCCTCCTGGAGGAGGGCCCGGACGGCCACTACCGAATGCACGACTCGCTCCGGATTCTCGCCCGCGGGGCGATGGAATTACGGACGGAGGCGTCCGGTCCCGATATGCCCGCCACCCCCTGAACGCCGTTCCCCGGCGGCCGGGATGTTACCGCCGGTATCCGTTGTCCGCTGACCGCGCCCGAATGGGAGTAATGACGGCATGACCGCTGCGTACGAGGAAGTCGCGCATTCGTATCCCCGTATCCGCCGTGACGTCCTTTTCACCGGGACTCCGGACGGTGTCGTATTCCATAATGCTCACGGCGGATTCAATCTGCGGGGCAGATCGGCCTACCGGTTCGCGACGCTGGTCGTTCCCCACCTGAACGGGACGAACCGGGTGGAGCAGATCTGCGCGGGCCTGGGCGAGCAGCAGCGGGCCATGGTCGGCGAACTGGTGGGCGCCCTGTACGGCAGGGGCTTCGCCCGCGACGTCGTCCCCGGCAGCGACGGACTCGACGAGCTGGCCCCCGAGGTGGCGGAGCGCTTCGCGGCGCAGGTCGACTACATCGACCACTACGTGGGTGAGGCCGGGAGCCGCTTCCGGCGCTTCCGCGACACCCGTGTGGCGGTGCTGGGCGACGACCCGGTGGCACGGTGGTGCGCGCTGAGCCTGGTCCGCAACGGCTGCGCGGCGCTCGCGCTCCCGGCCGCCGGCGGTCCCGGTGCCGACCCCTTCGCGGAGGCGCTGCGCGAGGTGGCGGGACTGGAGGGCGACGGCTGTCCCGTCGAGGTCGTCCGCCGGGACGTGACCGGCGACGACGGCTGGGACGACCTCGCCGGCTACGACGTGGTCCTGACCACCGGGGCCCCGGGCGCCGCCCTGCGGCTGCTCGAGGCCGGGATCCCCGAGGACGTACGGCTGCTGCCCGCCTGGACCTTCGGCGACCAGGCGGTGGTCGGCCCGGTGATGACGGCCGGGACCTCCGGCTGCTGGTCCTGCGCCGCGCTGCGCCTGGGCTCCAACGGCGCGCCCGGCGCGGCCGCGGACCTGTGGAGCGCGGTGCGGCTGGACGACCCCGGGCAGGCCGGGCAGGGCCGGGTCTCGGGACCGCCGGCGGCCATGCTCGGCAACCTGCTGGCGTACGAGGTGTTCCGGCTGGTCACCGGTGTGCTCACCCCGGAGACCGAGGGCCGCCTGGTGCTGCAGGACCTCGACTCCCTCGACGTGGTCACCGAACCGCTGCTGCCGCACCCGCGCTGCCCCTTCTGCCGGGAGGACGAGGAGCCCGCCGCCGGGGCCGCCCTCACCGCCGCCGACCTGACGGACGGCCAGGAGGCGCAGGACAGCAAGGACGGCCAGGAGGCGCAGGACGGCCGGCACCTGGCCGAGGCGGGGCCCCGGGAGGTGGCCCCCGAGGCCGACGCGGACGAGGCCCTCGCCGCGCTCGACGCCCGCGCGGTGCTGACGCACGCGCGGACCGGGGTGTTCGCCGCGTTCGGTGACGACGCGTGGGAGCAGACCCCGCTCAAGGCCGGGACCGTCCGGCTGGCCGTGGGGCACGACGGCCCCCGGGAGATCACGGCGTTCGACGTCCACCACGTGGCGGGCGCGCGGCTGCGGGCGCTGTACCGGGCCGCGGAGGTGTACGCCGAGCATGTCGTCCCGCAGCGGGAGGTCGTGGCGGGGGCAGCGCTGGAGGCAGCCCGCGAGAAGTGGCCGCTGCTTGTCCCGGCCGCCCTGGACATCGCCTCGGGCACCGGCGCGACCGCCGACTCGGTGCACGCCTGGGTCCCCGCGACGTCGCTCGGCGAGGCCCGTACCGCCCTGGTGCCGGCGGCGGCCGTGCGGACCTTCGGCAACCACAACCACGACCGCCTCTTCGTGGCGACCTCCGCCGGGTCGGCCGCGGGACCCTCGCCGTCGCGGGCGGCCGTGCGCGCCCTGTACTCCGCGGCCGCCTTCCACACGCTGACCGCGGCGCTGCGCTCCGCCTGCCCCGTGACGCCGGCGCCCGCGCGGTGGGCCGCCGGCGACCCGGAGGTGGTCTTCCTGCGGCGCTCGGCGGTGAACCTCGGGCTGGAGGCCGAACTGCTGGAGCTGGGCGGCCCCGACGGGCTCGCCCCGGTGATGTTCGCCCGCGCCCGGAACCCGCGCACCGGGCGCGCCGTGTGGGCCGCCGAGGCGGCCCCGACCCGCCGGGAGGCCGCGGTCGGCGCGCTGCGCGACCTCCTGGGCCAGGTGCAGCTCGGCCGGGACGACGCGCTCACCGCGCCCCTCGACACCGGCGACCCCTTCCTGGGCGACCTCGACCCCATGACCGTCGCCGTCACCGGGGAGGCGGGGGAGGCGGGGGAGGCCGAGGACGCGACCCCGGCCGCCGACGGCGCCGAAGTGCTGCGCCGGGCGCGGCAACGCGGCCTCGACGCCCTCGTCGTGGCCACCGGTTCCGCCGACCTGCGCTCGGCCGGCGTCCACGTCGCCCGGGTCCTGCTCACGCACGGGGCCGTGGATGCCCTCTGACGTGAGCGTGCGGACGCCCGCCGCCGACGTCGTCGTGGCGGGGCTGCTCGCCGACGGCCTGCGCCGGCACCCGCGCGCCGGCGCGCCGCCGCGGGTCACGCTGCTCGGCTTCCGGGACGAGCAGCGGGTCCCCGCGGGCGGCACGCCCCGCTCCCCCGCGCCCGTGCACCTGTACGGTCACCACGCCCTGGTGGGGCCGGTGTCCGGCGCGGACGCGGAGCCGGCGTGCACCCGCTGCCTGGCCCGGCGGTGGCAGGCCGTACGGCCCGGCATCCTCCGTGACGCCCTCGAACTCGGCTCCGCCACCCGGCCAGCGGGGAGCTGGCCGTTCACCACCGCGTTCGCCATGGACGCCGTCGCCGCGCTCCTCGCCGCCGCGGAGGCCGCCCGGGGAGCGGGCGCGGCGGGCCGCCATCCCGTCGTCCACCTCCTGGACCTGGAGAGCCTGGAGGTGAACCGGGCCGTGGTCGTCCCCGACGCCGAGTGCCCGGACTGCGACCGCCGCGTCCCCGACTCCGCCGAGGGCGCCACCATCACGCCCCGCAGCGTGCCCAAGGCGGATCCCGCGGGCTTCCGCGGCCGGCCGATCGAGGAGTACGACCTGCCGCTGGAGGCCTTCGTCAACCCGGTGACGGGGATGCTGGGGCCGTCGGTGGCCCCGGACCTGACGTCGGCGTCGACCGCCTCCACCGTCGGCGCCTTCACCCTGCGCTCGGGTGCGTACCTGCGGGAGTCCTACTGGGGCGGCCACACCGGCAGTTACGCCCGCAGCGTGCGGGTCGGGGTGCTGGAGGGCATGGAGCGGCTGGCCGGGATGCGGGCCCGCGGCAAGCGGACCACCGTCGTGGCCCCGCTGACCGCGCTCGGCGACGACGCGCTCGATCCGCGCACCTGCGGGGTCTACTCGGACGCCTTCTACCGGGCCCAGGACGTGGTGCGGCCGTTCGCCCCCGACCGGCCCCTCCCGTGGGTGTGGGGCTACTCGCTGCGCGACCGGCGCCCGCTGCTGGTCCCCGAGGTGCTGGCGTACTACCACGCGCCCGGCGGCCTGGAGAACCGCTTCGTGCAGGAGAGCTCCAACGGCTGTGCCTCCGGCGGCAGTCTGGAGGAGGCCGTGCTCTTCGGGCTGATGGAGGCCGTCGAGCGGGACGCGTTCCTGATCGCCTGGTACGCCGGGCTGCCGCTGCGGGAGATCGACCCGGCGACCAGCGGACGCGCCGCGACCCGGCACATGGTCGAACGGCTGGCGATGTACGGCTACCGCGCCCGGTTCTTCGACACGCGGATCACCTTCCCCGTCCCCGTCGTCACCGCCGTCGCGCAGCGCGTCGACGGGGGCACCGGTGCGCTCTGCTTCGGCGCCGGGGCCGCGTGGGACCCCGAGGCGGCCCTCGCCGCGGGCCTGTCGGAGATCGCCACCGACGCCGTCAAGCTGCGCCGCCGCACCGAGCGGGACCACGACCGGCTGGCGGCGATGGCGGCGGACTTCGGCGCGGTCCGGGTGCTCCACGACCATCCGCTGCTGTACGGGCTGCCCGAGATGGCCCGGCACGCCGCCTTCCTGCTGGACCGGGAGGAGCGGGCCTCGACGCCGCCACTCGCCGTGGCCGGCCTGCGGACCGGCCGCCCGCCCGCCGCGGATCTGCGCGAGGACCTGGAGGCGGCCGTCTCCGCCGTCACCGCCCGCGGGTTCGACGTCGTCGTGGTGGACCAGACGATGCCCGAGCAGCGCGACGCCGGCCTGCACACGGCATCCGTCCTCGTACCCGGGCTGGTCCCCATCGACTTCGGCTGGTACCGCCAGCGCGCCCTGCACATGCCCCGGTTGCGCACGGCCCCGCGCGAGGCCGGGTTCACCGGCCACGACCTGCGGACCGAGGAGCTGAACCTCGCCCCGCACCCCTTCCCCTGAACCGCCGCCCGTGCACAGCGGCACGACGGCCGCAGACAGAGAGGACCGGACATGGGGCACACCCATGAGTACGCGACCGCGGTGATGCGGCGCGGCAGGGTCGCGATGGAGCCCGCCGACTTCGTACCCGACTGGGTGGACCGGCCCAGGAAGGAGAAGTACTACCCGGGCGCCGAGCGCTTCCCGCTGCCCGACGGGGACTTCCCCGACGACGCGGGCGTCGGCCGGGGGCTCGCCGGGCCGCACGGCGACGCGCCGTTCACGCTTCCGCTGCTGGGCGGCATGTTGCGCGACTCGTACGGGCTGGTCGGCCGCCGCCTGGCCGTCCAGGCCAACACCGACCTGGGCACGCTGCCGATGTACACGCAGGCCAACTGGTCGCGCGGCACGGCCTCCGGCGGCGGCCTGTACCCGGTGGGCGTGCACTGGGTCAGCGGCGCCTCCGGCCCGATGACCCCCGGTGTGTACCACTACGCGCCCTCGCACCACGCCGTGCAGCGGCTGCTGACGGGCGACGTGTCGGCGGAGGTCCGAGCCGCGGTCGGGGACGCCCGGCTGCACCGGGACACCGACCAGTTCCTCGTCCTCGGCGTGAAGTTCTGGCAGAACTCCTTCAAGTACAACAGCTTCAGCTACCACGTGGTGACCATGGACACCGGGGCGCTGCTGCAGACCTGGCGGACGTGGGCGCAGGCCCGCGGGCTGCGGATCGACCCGGTGCTGTGGTTCGACGAACCGCGCCTGGGCCGCCTGCTGGGGGCGGAGGCGGACGAGGAGGGCGTGTTCGCGGTCGTGCCGCTGCGCTGGGCCGGGACCGTCCGCTCCGCGTCGGGCGGGGCGGCCACCTCGGGGGTCCGGCGTACCGAGCAGGAGCGGTCGCGCCGCGTGCTGGCCTTCGAGACCGTGCGGCAGGTGCACAGCGCCACGCTCGACGGCGCGTCGGCCCGTCCTGCGCCGGACGCGCTGGAGGACGCGGCGGCCCCCGCCGTGCCGCCCGGCGGACCGCGGCAGCCGCTGCCGCCCGCCGCGCCCCTGGAGCTGAGCGTGCGGCGCGCGCTGCGGGAACGGCGCAGCAGCTTCGGCCGGTTCACCGGCATCCGGCCGCTGTCGGCCGAGCACCTGGCCGCCGCGCTGGGGGCGGCGGAGGCGGGCGCGGCGCTGGCCACCGACGTCACCCCGGCAGGCAGCCCGCGGCTGGCGTCGCTGTACGTCTTCGTCAACCACGTCGAGGGCGTCGCGCAGGGCGTGTACGCCTACGACAGCGGGGCGGGCGAACTGCGGCTGCTGAAGAAGGGCTCGCCGGGCGCCTTCCTGCAGGCCCACTACTTCCTCAACAACTACAACCTGGAGCAGGCCGCCGCCGTGATCGTGCCGGCCGTCCGCACCCACGCCGTCCTCGACGCCGCCGGGGACCGGGGCTACCGGCTCGTCAGCGCGGCGGTCGGCGCCGCCGCGCAGGCCGTCTACACCGCGGCCGCGGCCGCAGGGACCGCGTGCGGCGTGGCGCTGGGCTTCGACAGCGTCGCCTTCGCCGAGGAACTCGGGCTCGCCGGCACCGGGGAACTCCCGCTGCTGCTGATGCTCGTCGGGCACGAGCGGCCGCGCCCCGCCGACTTCCGCTACGAGCTCGTGCCGTCCCCGGAGGACGGCGGCACGGGCGGCGGCGGGGCGGACCGGGACGTGCGGGAGGGCGAGGCCCGGTGAGCACCTCACTCGAACGGCCCGTCACCGGTCGGGCGACCGCGCTGTCCCCGCGCTTCATGCTGAGGCTGGCCGGACTGCCCGTCGAGGCCGCGCAGCGGCTGCGCAGCGCGGACGCCCGCCGGTGGGCGGACGACGTCCTGGACGAGGAGGGCCGGCTCGCCCAGGCCGGCGCCCGGCTGAGCGACCCGCTGGCCGCGCTGGTGGCGGACAACGCCGACGACGCGATGCGCCGCGAGGTGCTGCGGCTGCGCCGCGCCGTCTTCAACAACCGCCTGCCGCAGGACGTGCCGGGCGCCCTCGCGCTCGCCGCCCGGCTGGACGGAGCGACCGGCGCGGAGTTGCTGTCCTGGCTGCGCGACCGGCAGGCGTGGGAGGAGCGGCGCGCCCGCGGCCGGGCGGTGCTGGAGGCCGCGTTGGGCGAGGGACGCGCGGCGCTGCGCGAACTCGCCGCCGGGGAGCAGCTGCGGACGGGCCTGCTGCTGGCCTCGCCCACCCTGGACGGTCAGCTCGACGCCTACATCCGGGGCGACGCGGCGGCGGCCGGCAAGCGGGGCCGGAAGATCGAGCGGTCGCTGCTGGCGTACCTGTACCGCACCGCCTGCAAGACCAGCCCGTTCAGCACCTTCACGGGCGTCGCCGTCGGCGAGTTCCGCGCGGACGGCGCACCCGACGGGGGCCTCCACGTCGCCGAACGCTGGAGCGGGCACGCCCGGCTGAACGTGGTGGTGCTGCGGCGGCTCGCCGACGCGATCGCCGCCGACCCCGAGCGCCGCGGCGACCTGCTGGTCTCCCTGGCGTCGGGCTGGGAACTGGACGACGAGCGGGTGCGTTTCGTGCGGCGCTCGGTGACCGCGGGCGACGACTCCGCCGCCGTCAGCTTCGACGCGGCCCGCGACCGGCTGTTCTTCCTGCGCCGCAGCGGCGCCCTGGAGGGGCTGCTCGCCCTGCTGCGCGAGCGGCCGCGGCTGCGCCACCGGGACCTGGTGGCCTGGCTGTGCCGGGAACGCGGCGCCACCACGGAGGAGGCCGGACGCTATCTGTCGGCGCTGCTGCAGCTCGGCATGGTGCAGCTCAACTCCCTGCACCCGGACGTCCACAGCCCCGACCCGCTGCGGGACTTCCAGGCGGCGCTGCGCGAGGTCGGCCGGCCGTGGGCCGCGGCGCTCGCCGCGCGGCTGGAGGGGACGGCCGCCGGTGTCGCCGCCTACCCGGCCGCGCCGCTCGGCCGGCGGCGCGAGCTGCTCGGTGGGCTGCGGCGGGAACTGCCCGCCGTCGTGGAGTCGCTGGGCGCCTCGGGGACGACGCTGCCGCAGACCCTGCTGTACGAGGACGCGCGCGCCGCGGACGGTCCGGTCACCGCCGACCTGCGCCGGTGGACGGAGCTGGCCGAGGGGCCGCTCCGCTCGCTGGCCCGTGTGCTGCCGGCCTTCGACGTCTCCCTGGCGCAGCGGCTGACCTTCAAGGGCTTCTTCCTGGCCCGGTACGGCCGGGGCGGGCGCTGCGACGACCTGCTGAGGCTCGTCCACGACTTCCACGAGGACCTGTTCGAGCAGTACCTGCTCTTCACGTCCCAGCGCCCTCCGCACGACGGCCGGGAGGGCCACCAGCCGGAGGAGAACTGGCTGGGCCTGCCCCAGATCACCGCGCTGGACCGGGCCCGGGCCGCCTTCGTGGCGGGGATGCGGGAGGCGTGGCGGGACCTCGGCGCGAACCCGGACACGGCCCCGGGCGCCGCCGAACTGCACGTCGGCGACGGCCTCGTCGACGCGGTCGCCTCCGAACTCGCCCCGATCCCAGCCGGTTTCGCCCCGCAGAGCCACTTCCTGCAGCTCGCCGACCGGGCGGAGGACCCCCTGGTCGTCCTCAACGGCTCCTACGGCGGCCTGTGCTTCCCCTTCACGCGCTTCACCCACTGCTTCGACACCGCCGCGGACTCCCCCGGTCTGTCGGAGCGCCTGCTCGCCACCCTGCGCGCCGCCCAGCCGCGGGGCGCGGTCTTCGCCGAGATCACCGCGGGCTCGGCGACCACCAACCTCAACCTGCACGGCCGGCTGACGGACTACCAGATCCTCTGCCCCGGGGAGACCGGGTCGGCGCCGCCGGAGGCCCGCATCCACCTCGACGACCTCTTCGTCGAGCACGACACGGGCGAGGACCGGCTGGTCGTGCGCTCGCGAAGGCTCGGCAAGGAGGTGATCCCGCTCTACCTGGGCTACCTGGTGCCGATGGTGCTCCCCGAGATCCCGCGCACCTTGCTGCTGCTCTCCCCGACCTCCAAGACGGCGCTCGACGTGTGGACCGGCGTCCCCGAGGCGCCCGCCGTCGACGGGGTGACGACCCGGCCGAGGGTCCGGCACGGCTCCGTGGTGCTCGGCCGCCGCCGCTGGACGGCCGACGCGACGGCGCTGCCGCGGCGTGCTGCCGGGGAGGACGACGCCGACTGGTTCCTGCGCTGGCGGCGCTGGCGGCGCCGGCACGGCGTGCCCGCCCGGGCCTTCGCGACGGTGCTGCCGGGTGCCGGGGCGCCGGCGGGCTGGGCGGGCGGTTCCAAGCCGCACTACGTCGACTTCGACGCCCCGTTGTCCCTGCTGGCCCTGGAGGGCCTGGTGAAGGACCCGGCGGGGCGTGTCGTCCTGGAGGAGATGCTGCCGGCCGAGGACGACCTGCACGTCACCTCCGGCCGCGGGCGGCACGTCGCGGAGCTCGCCGTGGAGCTGTTCCCCACCGGCCCGGCAGATCCCGTACCCGACGAGGAAGGACATGGTGAGCGGGAATGACCTCACCCGCCCTGACCGGCACCGGCGGTCCCGGGGGCGCCGGCGCGCCCGGTGACTGGCAGGCCCTGCACGTCTTCTACGCGGCGAGCCCGCGGCCGCTGCTCCTGGACTGCGTCAGGCCGCTGGTCGACGAACTGACCGGCGACGGGCTGCTCTCCGGCTGGTTCTTCATCAACTACTGGCTGCAGGGCCCGCACGTCCGGCTGCGCCTGAGGGCCTCCTCCGCCGCCGCCGAGGCGGAGGTCCGGGACCGCGCGCTGACCGCGGTGCAGCGCTTCCTCACCACGCGCCCGGCGCTGTACGAGGTCAAGGCCGGTTTCCTGGCCGACCTGTACAACACCCTGTTCGAGCTGGAGTACCCGCAGGAGCAGCGTGGGAAGCTGCTCGGCCCGGACGGCCGGATGCTGCTGCGGGACAACAACTCGGTCAGCCTCGAACCGTACGAGCCGGAGTACGGCAAGTACGGCGGCCCGGCCGGCGTCGCGCTCGCGGAGTGGCACTTCCAGCGCTCCAGCGACCTGGTGATCGAGGCGCTGCGCACGATGAACCTGCACGTCCGCACGGTGCTCCTGGGGACGGCGGCACAGCTGATGATGGTGATGTCCGCGTCCTTCCTGGACGACGACGAGGAACTGGCGCACTTCCTGGAGCGTTACCACGCCTTCTGGGACGGTGCCTTCTCCGAGACCGAGTTCACCGCCCGCAAGGGCTACGACCGGGCCTACGCGGAGATGGGCGCGGAGCTCGGGCGTCGCTTCGCGTCGGTCAGGGCCGCGATCGCGCGCGGCGCCGAGGAGGAACTGCCGGCGTTCCTGCGGGGCTGGGCGGTGCACTGCCGCGAGCTGGCGGGGCGGGTGCGCGGGCTGGCGGCCGACGGGCGGCTGGTGTTCCGGCGCTGGAGCGGGAGCGAGGAGTTCGGCGTCGCCGACGAGCGACACGCGCTGGCGATGCTGATGTCGCCGTACATGCACATGACCAACAACCGGCTCTCGGTGACCATCCGGGACGAGGCGTTCCTCGCCTACGTGCTCGCCCGCACCCTGCGCGAGGGCGGGGACCCCGCCGGGGCACCGGGAGGGACCGGATGAGAACCCCCGGCATGCTGGAGGCGCGGCCGCGCCGGCGCCCCGACCTGCTCGTCGGCCCCGCGGTGCTGCGCGGGGCCGCGGAACTGCGCCCGGTCAGGGAGCCGGCCGGCGGCCGCCGTTACGAGCTGCGGGCCAAGGAGTTCTTCGTCCTGGACCACCTGGACGGGGAACGGACGCTCGCCGAGGTCGGCGACGCGTACGCCCGGCGCTTCGGCGCGCGTCTCGGCGAGTCCCAGTGGCGGCAGTTGCTCGGCCTGCTGTACGGACGCGGTCTGCTGGCCGGCGCGGAGACCCCCGCCCCGGTGGGGCCGCCGGGGGCGGCCGGGCCGGAACCCGGGGGCGCCCTGGCCGGCCGGTCCACGGTGCTGAGCGGGCACGTCCGCATGGTCGCCGACGCCGCTGCGCTGATCGAGCGCCTGCACCGGCGCACCGCCTTCGCCCGGACACCGTTCTTCCTGGGCACGGTGGTTCTGCTGGTGTGCGCGATGATGATCCATCTGGCCGCGGAGTTCGGCACACTGGTCCACGACATGAACCAACTGGCCCGCACCCCTGCGCTGTTGATGGCCGTGGGCGTCGGGCTCTGGGTCAGCATGGCCCTCCACGAGCTGGCCCACGGCCTGGTGGGCCGCGCCTTCGGCGGCACCGTCACGGAGATCGGGCTGCGCTGGCGGCTGCCGGTGACCTACATGTACTGCCTGGTGCAGGACGTCCCGTTCTTCGCGCGGCGCCGCCACCAGATGGCGACGGCGGTCGCCGGCCCGGCCATGAACCTCGCCCTCCTCCTGCCGCTGTGGCCGCTGTGGGTGTGGGCGCCGCCCGGGGCACCGCACTCGGCCCTCGGCGGCGCACTGCTGACGGGAATGGTCTTCGCGCTGGCCAACCTCCTTCCGCTGCCCCCGCTGGACGGCTACAAGCTGCTCGGGTACGGCCTGGGCGTGGAGCGGCTCGCCGCGGGCAGCCGCGACTACCTGCGCGCCGCCGTCGCGGGCCGGTGGGGCCGCGGCCCCGGCACCGCCGGCTACCCGCCGCGGGCGCGTGCCGTCTACACCGCGTACGGGCTGCTGGCCGGTGCCCTGACCACGGGGGCCGCCGCGCTGCTCCTGCTCCTGGCCGGACGGGCGCTGGCCGACCGCTACGGCGCCGTGGGCGGCTGGGCCCCGGCGCTGCTCCTCCTGGCCGCCGTCGTGCTGTGGCGGCTGGGCCTGGCCGCGCGCGCCAGGCGCCTCCAGCACCCACCGCCGGACGGGGACGAGGTCGCGCGGGAGTCCGCGCGGCCACCCGGTACCGCGCCCGCCGTCACCGCGCACCTGCCGCGGGAGACGGCCGGCGACGACCATCACCCAGCAAGGGAACCAAGGGAACAAGTGATGACGCCAGTGGAACCGGCCGCCGAGGCCGTGGTGATCGACGACGTGCGCAAGAGCTACGGCGACCTGAAGGCCGTGGACGGGGTGTCGCTCACCGTGCGCCGCGGGGAGTTCTTCGGCATCCTCGGGCCGAACGGCGCCGGGAAGACCACGCTCATCGAGATGGTCGAGGGACTGCGGCGCGCCGACGGCGGCAGCGTGTCGGTGCTCGGTTCGTCCCCGTGGCCGCGCAACACCGACCTGCTGCGGCGGCTCGGCGTCCAGACCCAGGCCTCCGCGTTCTTCACCCGGCTCTCCGCGCTGGAGCACCTGCGGACCGTCGCCACCCTCTACGGCCTCGGCCCCGAGGCCGCCGACCGCGCGCTTTCGGAGGTGGGACTGGGCGAGCAGGGCGGCACACGCGTCGACGACCTGTCGGGCGGTCAGCGCCAGCGCCTGGCGATCGCCACCGCGCTGGTCCACGAGCCCGAGCTGATCATGCTCGACGAGCCCACGGCCGCCCTCGACCCGGAGGCCCGGCGGTCGCTGTGGAGCCTGCTGCGCGGCCTGAAGGGCCAGGGACGCACCATCGTGCACACCACGCACCACCTGGACGAGGCCGAGGCCCTCTGCGACCGGGTGGCGATCATGGCGCACGGCCGGGTCATCGCCCTGGACACGCCCGCCAACCTGGTGCGTTCCCTCAAGGCGCCGACCCGTGTGCTGGTGCCCGCCGACCGCATCACCGTCGAACGCGCCCTGGCCATCGACGGCGTGGACCACGCGGAGGTGGACAACGGCGAGGTCGTCATGGAGACCCGTGTCGCCGGCCAGGTGATCGTCGCCGTCAACGAGATCGCGGGGGCCGACGCGGTGCAGACCCGCACCGCCACCCTGGAGGACGCCTACCTCGCCCTGACCGGATCGGAGCACTGACCGTGAGCGCGTACACCGCACTGACCCGGGCCAACTACCGTGCCGCGGTCAGGGACAAGACGACCGTCTTCTTCACCTTCGCCTTCCCGCTGCTCTTCCTGATCGTCTTCGGCCTGATCTTCCAGGGGCAGACCGTCAAGGACGACGGCCCCCCGTACATCAACTACATCGCCCCCGGCGTGCTGTCCTGGGGCGTCGGCAACGCCGCCATGTTCGGGGTGGCCTTCACCCTGATGCACTGGCGCCGTGACGACATCCTGCGGCTCATCTGGCGCACGCCCGCCTCGCTGACGTCCGTGCTCGCCTCCCGCTACGCCATAGCCGTCGCGGTGGGGCTGGTGCAGGCCGCGCTGTTCATCGGCGTGGCCCTGCTGCCGGGCTTCGGGCTGCGGCTCGCGTCCGGGTGGCCGCTGGTGATCCCCGTGCTGGTGCTCGGCATCACCACGTTCATGGCGCTGGGCCTGGTCGTGGGCAGCCTCGCCGACACGCCGGAGGCGGTCGCGGCGATCGCCAACTGCATCATGGTGCCGATGGCGTTCCTGTCCGGGTCGTTCTTCCCGGCCGACCTGATGCCGCCCTGGGTGCGCGACCTGTCCCTGGCGCTGCCGCTGCGCTACTTCAACGACGGCGTCCTCGGCGTGCTGTCCGAGACCCACCACGGGAGCGCGGCCGACTACGCGCTCTCCTGCGCCGGACTCGTCGGCTTCGCGGTGCTGTTCGCGCTGCTCGCCGCGAAGACCTTCCGCTGGAGCAACCGCGGATGACCACCGACCTCGCCCCCACGACGGCGCCCCCCGCGGCGCTGATGGACACCGCGGCCCGCGCGCTGCGCGAGGCCCTGGCCGAACGGCATCCCGCGGCACCGCCAACGGTGGTGCCACTCGGCACCGCCGACACCCTCGCCCCCGGACGCGACCCCCACCGCGCCGGGCGCCCGGCCGCCAGGATCCACCTCACCTGGGACGCGGTGCTCGTCGGCCCCTGGGCCGGCACCGACCCCGCCGAGCGGGCGTGCGGCCAGTGCCTGGCCATGCGCTGGCAGCGGCTGCGCACCCGTTCGGAGCGCGAGGCCTGGGAGACCGGCACGCGGACGCTGGCGGCGGGCGAGTGGCCCGCCCTGCCCGGCTACGTCGTCGACGCCGTCTCCTCCCTCTACGAACGCGCCCTGGCCGCGGGCCCGTCCGGGCCGCTGCCCCGCGTCACCCGGCTGGACCTGGCGACCCTCCAGGTCAGCTCGGTGCCCCTGCTGGGCGAGCCCCTGTGCCCGCACTGCGCCCCGGAGGGCCGGGACGGCGGGGAGGCCGCGGAGGCGGTGACGGCGCCGCCGCCCCGGCCCAAACCGTCCCCGGAGGCCTACCGGCTGCGCTCCCCGCGCTCGTACGGGCTGCCCGCCGACGCGCTGGCCAACCCGGTGTGCGGGGTCCTCGGCGCCACCACCTGGACGGACGTCAAGTCGCCCACCACCGCCCCGGTCGCCGGGAGCGTCTTCATGCGCGGCTACGCGGGCCTGACCGACGTCACGTGGAGCGGCCAGGCCAACTCCTTCCGGGCCAGCCGTGACCTGGCCTTCCTGGAGGGCCTGGAGCGGTACGCGGGCACCCACCGGCGGCGCCTCGGGCCGCTGCTGACGGAGGCGTACGACGTGCTCGGCGACCGGGCGCTCGACCCGCGCGAGTGCGGGCTGTACGCGCCGCAGACGTACCGCGACGACCCGATGCTGAGCCCGTTCGCGCCGGACCGCCCCATCCCGTGGGTGCGGGGCTGGTCGCTGCGCGACGAACGGCCGGTCCTCGTCCCGGCCCGGCTCGTCCACTACAGCGCGGGCGTGGCGGCGGACAACTTCGTCTTCGAGTGCTCCAACGGCTGCGCCATCGGCAGCTGCTGGGCGGAGGCGGTGCTGTTCGGCCTGCTGGAGCTGATCGAGCGGGACTCCTTCCTGCTCGGCTGGTACGGCAACGCGACGCTCACGGAGATCGACCTGGCCTCCTGCACCCGCGGGGCCACCCGGGCCATGGTCGACCGGGCCGCCCTGCAGGGCTACGACGTGCACGTCTTCGACAACCGGGTGGACCTGCCGGTGCCGGTCGCAACCGGGCTCGCGGTGCGCCGCGACGGCGGCCCGGGCACCCTGGCCTTCGCCGCGGGCGCGGCCTTCGACCCGGAGACCGCCGTGGAGTCGGCGGTGTCCGAGATCCTCACCTACATCCCCCACCTGCCGGGCCAGGTCGGCGAGCGTCCGGAGGAACTGGCCGCCATGGCAAGGGACTTCGGGCTCGTGCGGCGGTTGCCCGACCACGCCGCGCTCTTCGGGCTGCCCGAGATGGCCGAGCACGCCGCCTCCTACCTGCGGCCGGCCGCCGTACGCCCGCTGGGCGAGCTGTACGCGGACTGGGAGCGGCGGTTGCCGCGCACCGGGGACCTCCTCGACGACGTCCGGCTGTGCCGGGACGTCCTGACCGGGGCCGGCTTCGACGTGATCGCCGTCGACCAGACGACACCGGAGCAGGAGCGCCTGGGTCTGCGGACCGTGGCCACCCTGGTGCCCGGGCTGCTGCCGATCGACTTCGGCTGGACGCGGCAGCGCGCCCTGCACATGCCCCGGCTGCGCACGGCGTTCCGGCGGGCCGGGCTGCGGAGCACGGATCTCGGGGAGGACGAACTGCGGCGCGTGCCGCACCCGTTCCCCTGAGCCGCGGGCCGCTCGCCGTGTCCCGTCCCGGCCGGGGCGGGACACGGCGAAGCCCCCCGCGCGGCGGCGCGAGCCGCGGCGCGGGGGGCGGCGACCCGGATCCGGAGGATCAGGCGGTGCAGCTGGTGGTGCTGGTGGTGCTGGAGCAGGTGCTGGTGCTCGAGCAGCTGGTGGACGAGCCCAGCATGACCTCGCTCGCGTCCGAGTAGTCGGTGATCTCGAAGGTCTCGGACTCCAGCTCGAGGATCTCCTGGGCGAGCGACTCCAGCGAGTTCTGCGGCATCGTGTCTCCTCCTGAGGGAACGGGCCGGTCGGCCCATGGGCGAACGCGACGACAAGGGCGCGGCTCCGGGCGCCGGTTGCGGACAACCGCACACCCGTGCGCCGTACCCGGGTTCCTTTCTAAGGGGTGCCGCTGGCAGATCCGTACGCGTCCCGCTGTCACCCCGCTGTCAGCCCCCGGCGAGCCGCCGCCGGCCCCGGCACCCCATCGACAGGAGGCAGTTGTGAGCCCTTCCGCGAACGGCGCGGAGAACGGCCCGGAGAACGGCCCGGAGAACGGCCCGGAGGACGGCGCGTACGGCCCGGTCCTCGACGGGCTGCGGGCCGTGCTGCGGCCCACCGTCGCCGACTACCTCGACCTGCACCGGCATCCCGAGCTCTCCGGCGCCGAGGAGCGCACCGCCGCGCGGCACGCCGAACGCCTGCGGGGCGCGGGGCTCGACGTCACCACCGGCGTCGGCGGCCACGGCGTGGTCGGCGTACTCCGCAACGGCCCCGGCCCGGTGGTGATGCTGCGTGCCGAACTCGACGCGCTGCCGGTACGGGAGGCCACCGGCCTGCCCTACGCCAGCGAGGCCGTCGCCCTCGACGCCGAGGGCCGCCCGGTACCCGTCATGCACGCGTGCGGGCACGATCTGCACCTGGCGTGCCTCGGCGGCACGGCGGCGCTGCTGGCGGCCGCCACCGGCCACTGGTCGGGCACCCTGGTGACGGTCGGCCAGCCGGCCGAGGAGACCCTCGGCGGGGCCCGCGCCATGCTGGAGGACGGCCTCTACGAACGCTTCCCGGCCCCCGGCGTCGTCCTGGCCCAGCACACCGCCCCGCTGCCGGCCGGGATGGTCGCCCACGCGCACGGTCCGGTGCTGGCGGGCAGCCGGCTGCTGGAGGTCGTCGTGCACGGCTCGGGCGGTCACGCGGCAAGCCCCCACCTGGCGGTGGACCCCGTGGTGGCCGCGGCCGCGATCGTGCTGCGGCTGCAGACCGTGGTGTCGCGGGAGACGAGCCCGGCCGAGCAGGTGGTGCTGACGGTCGGTTCGCTGCACGCCGGCACGCGGGGCAACGTCGTGCCCGCGACGGCGACGCTGGAGGTCTCGGTGCGCGCGTTCGGCGAGGAGGCGCTGGAACGGGTGACCGCGGCCGTGCACCGCATCGTGACCGCCGAGTGCGCCGCCTCCGGCTGCCCGCGCGAACCCTCCGTCCGGGTCCTCGCGCGGTCGCATCCGACGCTCGCGGACCCCGGTACGGCCGCCACCGTGCGGCGGGCGCACGAGCGGGCCCTCGGCGCGGGGCGGGTGGCGGTCTGGCCCGCGTCCACGGCCACCGAGGACTTCCCGCTGTACGGCCCGGCGGGGGCGGCGCTGCACGGCGTGGGCGACGTACGCACCGCCTACTGGATGCTGGGGTGCGTCGGCCCGGAGCAGTGGGCGCGGACCCCGGGTGCGGGCGCCGCGGCCAAGATGGCCGCCCTGCCGCCGAACCACTCCCCCGCGTTCCGTCCCGACCCCCGGCTCGCCGTCCCGGCGGGCGTCACCGCGCTGACGGCGGCCGCCCTGGCCCAGCTGGCGGGGACGGCCCAGGTGACGGACCAAGGGCCCCCCACCGGGGCGGAATTGGCCGCTCCACCCGCTCCGGCGTCACGTCAGGCGCCGTGAGCGGCTGTGTGCTCTGCGCAACGATCTCGTCAAAAGATCTTGACTTGGCGGCGCGCCGGGCCGTGAATAGGACGGCGCGCTGCCCGTCCCCGGGAGGAACAGCCGTCTCCGGGGAATGAGGAAGGTGCGATGCCACAACGGGGTGGAGGTACGGATTGAAGACACAACGGAAGGTACGCAGAACTGGAGTGCTCGACGTCGGGTGCCACAGCGCCCTGCTGACGATCGTGGAACGGCGGGAGGACTCGCCGCTGGAGCCGGTGCTGGCGCGCAAGGTGCGGCTGCGGCTGCACGAGACGCTCGACGCGGCGGGGCGGCTCGACCGGTCGGGGGTGCGCAGCGTCCAGCACGCGGTGGCCCGGACCCTGGCGGCGGACGGTGGGCGTTCGCTGCCCTCGGTGTACGCGTTCGCCACCTCCGTCATCCGGGACGCGCCGAACCGTGACGAGGTCATCGCCCAGGTCGCCCGGACCACCGGCACACGGCTGCGGGTGCTCTCGGGCGAGGAGGAGGCCCGGCTCGCCTACGTGGCCGCCCGCCGCTGGGCCGGGGAGGACGGACTGCCGTTGCTGGTGCTGGACATCGGCGGCGGCACGGTGGAGATCGCGGACGGCACCGGGCAGCAGCCGCGCGCGGTCCACTCCTTCCCCCTCGGGGCCCGCGCCGTCAACCGGCGGTGGGACCTGGTGGAGGCCGTCAGCTCGAAGCGGCGGCTGCACGAGGTCCGGGACCGTCTACGCGCGTCGGTCGGCGAGCTGGGCGACACCCTGCCGCGGGCACCGCGGGACGGCCGGGTGCTGGCCTCCTCCAAGACGTTCACCCAGCTGGCGCGGCTCGCGGCCGCCCGCGGCGTGTCGGACGAAGGACCGGACCGCCTGTCGCTGCGGCAGGTCCGGGAGATCGTGCCGGTGCTCGCGGCCATGGGCCCGGCCGGGCGCGCCAAGCTCCCGGGCATCTCACGGCACCGCGCCGGTCAGTCGCTGGCGGGGGCGCTGGTGGCCGAGACGCTGATGGAGATGTGCGGGGTGGACAGCGTGGAGATCTGCCCGTGGTCCACCCGCGAGGGGCTGCTCCTGGAGCGCCTGGAGTCGCCGGCCCCGGCCGGCAGCCGCCGCGCCGTCTGAAGGGCCCGGCGGGCCAGGGGCTCCCGCGTCAGCTGTCGCCGGTCCGCGGGGGCCCGCCGGTCCCGGCGCCGGCGGCCGCCGTGACGTCCCAGTCCAGGCGCAGGACCGCCAGGTCGTCGGTGTGGCGTTCCTCGTTGAGGTCGCGGACCTGCCGGATCAGCGCGTCGAGGTGGGCGTCGGGCCCCGTCACGGTGGTGCGGGCGAGCAGACCCAGCAGCCCCTCCGAGCCGAGCCGCTCACCGCCGGGGCCCGCGTGGCCCTCGATGAGGCCGTCGGTGTAGAGGGTCAGGGTGCCGCGCTCCGGCAGGTCCAGCACGGTGGCGGGCCACTGGTCCAGGCCGGGGGCGATGCCGAGGGCGACGCCGTGCACCGCCTCCGCCGGCCGCGTCACGCCGCCGGTGGTCAGCAGGGGCTCGTGGTGGCCGGCGAGGTGCACCGTGGCCCGGGACGCGGCGAGGTCCAGCGTGAGCAGCGTGCACGTGGTGAACAGGTCGGGGTGCGAGCGTTCCGCGACGAGCATCCGCTCCAGCAGGCGCAGGAGTTCCGGGCCGCGGTGGCCGCCCAGGGTCAGCGCGCGCCAGGCGATGCGCAGGCAGACGCCCAGTGCCGCGGCGTCCGGGCCGTGGCCGCTGACGTCGCCGATCACGGCGTGGACGCGCCCGTCGTCGGTCTGCACCACGTCCAGGAAGTCGCCGCCCAGCAGGGCGCTCTCCCGTCCCGGGAGGTAGCGGCTGGTGGCGGTGACGGCGGGGGTGGTGAGCAGCGGCTGCGGCAGCAGTCCCCGTTCGAGGCGGGCGTTCTCCTGCGCCCGCAGCCGGCCGGCCTGCAGGTCGGCCCCGGCCCGTTCGACCTGCTTGCGCTGCACGGCGTAGCGAACGGCGCGCTGCAGGAGTTCCGGCTCGACCTTGCCCTTGACGAGGTAGTCCTGGGCGCCGGTGGCGAGGGCCCCGGAACCGGCCTGCCCCTCCGCGAGGCCGGTCAGCACGATGACCGCGGTACCGGGGTCGGCGCGCTGGATCTCGGCGACGGCACCGAGGCCCGCGGCGTCGGGCAGGTGCAGGTCGAGCAGTACGCAGTCGGCCGCCCGCTGGGACAGCTCGAAGCAGGCGTCGGCGAGGGTCTTGTGCCAGACGAGGGTGTACCGCAGTGCGGTGTCGGCGAGCAGTTCCGTCACCAGCAGGGCGTCCCCGGCGTCGTCCTCGACGAGCAGGATCCTGTGGTGGGTGACGGGTGCGAGCGGGGTGGGGGGTGTCGTCACGGTCGGGGCTCCCCCGCGCCCCCGTCGGTATCCGCCGTGGCGGTCCCGGGCACGGTCTCGGGCAAGGTCTCGGACTCGGGCCTGGGATCGGGCTGCTGCTGTGCGGGGAGGGTGAAGGCGATGCGGGTGCCGGGGCCGTACTCCGGGTCGATGGCGATGGTGCCGCCGTGGAACTCGACGATCTTCTTGCACATGGCCAGCCCGATACCGTTGCCGGGATAGGCGTCCTTGGTGTGCAGCCGCTGGAAGATCACGAAGACCTTCTCGGCGAATTCGGGGTCGATGCCGATGCCGTTGTCCGTGACGGAGAACCGCCACAGGTCGCCGTCGCGCCGGGCCGCGACGTGGATCCGCGGCGCCCGTTCGGGGTGGCGGAACTTCACCGCGTTGGAGATCAGGTTCTGCCAGAGCATGCCCAGCTGCGTGGTGTCGCCGACGACGGTCGGCAGCGGGTCGCGGGTGATCCCGGCGCCGGACTCCTCCAGGGCGACGCTCAGCGCATCCTCCGTGGCCTCGGCGATCCGCTCGAGGTCCACGGTGCTCTGCTGGTTGTGGACCCGGCCCACCCGGGAGAAGGCCAGCAGGTCGTTGATGAGGGTCTGCATGCGGTTGGCGCCGTCGACGGCGAACGCGATGTACTGGTCGGCGCGCTCGTCCAGCTGGTCCCCGTAGCGACGCTGCAGGAGCTGGGTGAAGCTCGACACCTTCCGCAGCGGTTCCTGGAGGTCGTGCGAGGCGACGTAGGCGAACTGCTCCAGCTCGGCGTTGGAGCGCTTCAGCTCGGCGGACTGCTCGTCGAGCATCCGCCGGGCCCGCTCGGCGAAGGAGAGCTCTTCCGCGAGCCTGCCCCGCATGGCCTCCACGTCGCCGCCCAGGCGCCGCAGGTCCGCCGGGCCGGTCGCGGTGATGGGGTGGTCGAAGCGGCCCCGCGTCACGTGCCGGACCTCGTTGCCGAGCCGTTCCAGGGGCCCGTTGATGCCGCGGCGCAGTCCCTCGAAGACGAGGACGGCCAGCAGCACGATGACCGCGGCGATGGCGGTGAACACCCCGTTGCGCAGCCGCACGGCGGCGTCGAGCTGGGTACCGGCGGTGACGCGGGCCTGCCGCAGGTGCTCCTGCTGGCCGCTCAGGGCACCGCGGACCCGGTCGAAGGCGGCCCTGCCCTCGTCGGCCCGCTCGGTGGCGAGCGGAACCGGCTGCCCCGGCGTGGCGGAGACGGCGGCGACGGGCCGCGCGATCAGTCCCTGCCAGGCCTCGGCGGCGTCCACCACGCCGTCGAGGTCGGCGCGCGCCCGCGGGTCGTCCTCGACGAGGGGACGCAGCCGCTCGAGGGCGGTCCGCTCGTCGGTCAGGCCCCGGGTGTACGGATCGAGGAACTGCCGTTGCCCGCTCAGCCCGTAGCCGCGGACGCCGGTCTCCTGGTTCACCAGCGCGGCCTCCAGCCGGATGGCGTTGACCAGCGCCGGGGAGCGCTGGTCCACCAGCTGGTCGGTCAGCGCGGTGCTGCGGTCCAGCGCCCATATCCCGAGCGCGCCCAGCGCGGCCAGCACCGCGAGGGCGACGCTGACGCCGACGCGGAGCCACCGGCGGGTCGTCCAGGCCGACAGCCGGCCCGGGCCGCGGGCGTCGTCGGGGACGTGCGCCGCCGCCTCCGGTCCGCCGCCGGCCGCCTGCACGATCGTCTCGCCCGTTGCCACGCCGCACACCCTCCGCTTCCCTCTCCGCCGTTCGGACGCCCGAAGGCGGAACCCACTGTAACGGCCACCCGACAACACTTGTTGTCGCGCGATGTGGCAGGTCCTAAGGTGGGGGCCATGCCTGGCACCCACTTCGCTCCGCGCCTGTCGGAGGAGGAACTCGCCGCACTGGCGATCGGCGCGGTCGACGACCTCGCCGGGCGCCTGGCCCGCCGTGCCCTCCGCCCGCTCACCGTCCCCGGGACCACCGCGGACGACGGTACCGAAGCACGCGGTGAGGCCCTGGCGTACCTGCACATGCTCAACCTCCTCCAGCAGGCGATCGCACACCTGGAGGACCTCGCGGCCGAGCAGGCGGCCGCCGCAGGTGCCGGATACCCCCAGATCGGCCGCGCCTGCAACATCAGCCGCCAGGGCGCCCGCCGCCGTTGGCCCGGCCTGGTGACCAGCGACACCCCCCACCGTCCTTCGCGGCGCACCGACCGGACCCGGAGCCAATGATGATGATCGCCCCCGCCCGCCCCCACGACGTGCTGCTGGTCGAGGACGACCCCGCGGACGCCATGCTCATCGGCGACGCCCTCGCGGAGCGCGGCGCCCGCAACCTCACCCAGGTCGAGGACGGCCTCGCGGCGCTGGAGTACCTGCGCGACCCGGCCAACCGGCTGCCCGACCTGATCGTCCTCGACCTCAACATGCCGCGGATGAACGGTCACGAGCTGCTGGCCATCCTCAAGAGCGACGAGGAACTGCGCGCGATCCCCGTGGTCGTGCTCACCACCTCGGCCGCGCCCGACGACGTGACCGGCGCCTACCGGCAGCACGCCAACGCGTACGTGACCAAGCCCGTCAACCTGGACGACTTCGAGCGGGCCGTGCACAGCATCGACGCCTTCTACCTGGACACCGTCACCAAACTGCCCCGCCGGTGAAGCCGGCCGGGAGCCGATGAGTCACCGGCGGAAAACGGGGTAGACGGACGGCTGGCCGCGCCTGAGCGCGGCCGGCCGGGAAGCAGTACGAAAGGCACCACCATGGAACCGAGGCTGGACGGCCGCCCCGCCCACTTGGCCGACTGGCCGTGCATCCACGCCGGATTCGCGCACGAGGGCGACTCGGAGGCGATCTCCGCGGCGCGCAGGTTCGCCGCCGACTTCCTCGCCCGCGTCCAGGGTGAGCACGGCGTCCCGGTACCGGTCGAGACGGTCGAGACCGCCCAGCTCGTCGTCAGCGAGCTGGTCACCAACACCTGCAAGTACGCACCCGGCCCCGGCCTGCTCGACCTCGAGGTGGACGTCGACACGGCGACCCTGCTGGTGTCCGTGTGGGACACCAGCAGCACCCTCCCGCTGGCCCGCGCCGCCGAGCCGGGACGGATCGGCCAGCACGGCCTGGAGATCATCCTCGCGCTGTGCGAGGGCTACGACGTGCAGCGCCAGCCGGTGGGCAAGCGGATCACCGTCCGCGTCTCCCTGGAGCCCCGCGTCCGCTGAGGCACGCGGCTCCACGGCCGTGGCGGCGATCGGGTGAACCCCCCGGCCCGCCCGGTTCGCCGGCGGGCGCGCATGGAAGGTGCCTCACGCGCCGGACCGCCTTTCCGGCGCCCCGCCCGGCCACCGGAACAGGACCGTCCAGGAGCAGCACCATGACCAGGATCGCCGTCATCCTCGGCAGCACACGCCCCCGGCGCCTCGGCGAGGCCGTCGCGCAATGGGTGTACGAACACGCCGCGCTGCGCGGCGACGCCGAGTACGAACTGGTCGACATCGACGACTACGACCTCCCGCTGCTCGACGAGCCGGTGCCGCCGTCGATGGGGCAGTACAGCCGTCCGCACACCTTCGCGTGGGCGGAGAAGATCGGCTCCTTCGACGGCTACGTCTTCGTGACGGCCGAGTACAACCACTCGATCCCCGGAGCGCTCAAGAACGCCATCGACTACCTCTTCGCCGAGTGGAACAACAAGGCGGCGGGCTTCGTCGCCTACGGCAGTGTCGGCGGGACCCGCGCGGTGGAGCACCTGCGGCTGGTGATGGCCGAGCTGCGGGTGGCCACCGTCCGCGCGCAGGTGGCGCTCTCCCTCTTCCGCGACTTCGCCGACATGAGCCGCTTCGAACCCGGCCCGCGCCGGGCGGGTGAGCTGGAGGTCGTCCTCGACGAGGTCCTGGCCTGGAGCGACGCGCTGGCGCCGCTGCGCCGTACACCGTCCTGATCTTGCCCCCGCCCGGGGTTCCCTCCCGCCGCGGCGCCCTCGTAGGGTCCTGCCGTGGACGGACGACAGGGGGGCGGTACGCCGGAGTGCGAGCGGTGCGGTGGGACGGTGGCCCCGGACGGTCACTGCTGGGACTGCGGCGCCGCCCAGAGCGGGTTCAGGTCACGGGTGGAGGCCGTCGCGGGAGGCGCGGCCGGCGTCACCGACCGGGGGAAGCGGCGTGAGGTGAACGCCGACGCGATGGCCGTGACCACGGCCGGGGCCTGGACGATCGGCGTGGTGTGCGACGGGGTGTCCATGGCCCCGCGCTCCGAGCGGGCGGCACGGCTCGCGGCGGAGGTCGCCTCGGGGGCGCTGGCGTCGGCCTTGCTCGCGGGCACCGTGCCCGAGGTCGCGCTGGAGGACGCGACCCGGCGCGCGGGACGCGCCGTCGCCGCACTCGCCGTCACCCCGGACGAGGCACCGGCCTGCACCTTCGTCGCGGGCGTCACCGGTCCCGGCGGGCTGTGGTGCGCGTGGATCGGTGACAGCCGGGCGTACTGGCTGCCGGACGAGGGACTGGCCCTCGCGCTGACCGACGACGACACGGGCGAGCTGGAGGCCCTGACCGGCTGGCTCGGCGCCGGGAACGGCGACCCCGTACCAAGGGTGCGCAGCGGCCGCCCGGCCGTCCCCGGCCACTTGCTGCTGTGCACCGACGGGCTGTGGCGGTACCTCCCCGGCGCGGAGGAACTGCGCGCCCGGCTGACCGCGACGCCCGCCTCCGGGGCCGGCGCGACGCCGCTGGACGGCGCCCGTTCCCTGGTCGGTCACGCGCTCGACGCCGGCGGCCACGACAACGTGACGGCGCTGCTGCTGCCCGTTCCCGCCGACGTACGGCCACGGGCGGGGTCGGCGGGAGAGGTGTAAGCAAGAGGTATGCGTCTTGCAGCACCACGCGCACGCACGTACTGGTCCGTGGAGCGGAATCCCGCCCTGATAGCGGTCCCGGTGCTGCTGATCGTGGCGATCGTCATCAGCGACCTGGTGATCCCCACGGAGGGCCACCTGGGTCCGCTCCTGGTCGTGGCACCGGCGTTGACCGCGTCGTTCGGCGGGCTCCGGCTCACCGCCCTGATCGGCGGGCTGGCGGTGGCGTCGCTCACCGTGGTGTCGGTGGCCGACGGCACCATCACCACCTCGTACCGCCAGAGCGAGATCATCGCGCTGGTCCTCGTCTCCGCCTTCACCGTGCTCTTCGTCAGGCTGCGCGAACGGCACCAGGCCGAGCTGCAGCAGGTGCGCTCGGTGGCGGAGGCCGCGCAGCAGGTCGTCCTGCAGCCCCTGCCGGAGCGCATCGGCCCGCTGCGGATCGCCTTCGACTACCAGGCCGCCGAGGACCAGGCCCGGATCGGCGGCGACCTGTACGCGGCGGTGCGCACGCCCGGCGGCACCCGGCTGCTCATCGGGGACGTCCGCGGCAAGGGCCTGCCGGCGATCGGCGACGCCTCCCTGCTGCTCGGGGCGTTCCGCAGCGTCGCCTACCGCGCCCCGCCACTGCCGGCGATGTACGCGCACCTGGAGGCGACGGTGTCCTGGAAGGCCGCGCAAGGCGGCGGCGACGGGCTGCAGGAGGACGCGGCGGTCGAGTCGTTCATCACCGCGATCCTGGTCGACTTCCCCGACGACCGTCCCGAGGTCCGCATCCTCAACTGCGGCCACCCGCCGCCGCTGCGGCTGGCCGCCGACGGTCTCGCCGCGCTCGACCCGACCCAGCCGGCGCCGCCCATCGGCCTGGGCCTGCTGCAGCCCTCGCACCCCGGCGTGGACACCTTCGCCTTCGGCCCCGGCGACGTCCTGCTGCTGTACACCGATGGCGTGACGGAGGCGCGTGACCCGTCGGGGCGCTTCTACCCCCTCGCCGAGCGCGTGGCGTCCTGGCGGGGCCGTCGGACCCCCGAGGACCTGGTGCGGCACGTACGCGAGGACCTCCTCGCCTACAGCGGCGGACGGCTCGGGGACGACGCCGCGCTGATCACCGTGTGCCGGGAACCGGCGGGCATCGGGCTGTCGCACGGACCGCCGGCGGTCGACGGGCCGTCGGCCCTGTCCGGGGGGCCCGACCCCGGTCCCTCCACGCGGGTGCCGCCCTTCGGCTCCGAACGGGAATGACCTCTCCCCGCGTCCCGTCGTCCCCGCCCGTGTTCCGCGGCCGGAGCGCTGATCTACGCTGGGCCCGCCCACGCCAGCGGCGGCCCCGCGGCATCACGCCCAGGGGCCCGCCCCACCGGAAGGACGGTCCATGAACGAGCAGCGCCCGATCGACTGGGACGAGGCCACGTGGCTCAACGCCCCGCAGCACGCCGAGGCGGACGGATCGGGGTTGCTGGTCACCACCCGGGACCGCAGCGACTTCTGGCGCACCACCGGCTACGGCTTCGTCCGCGACGACGGCCACGCCCTGCTCGCCGCCTTCCCGGCGGACTCGTCGGTGGAGGTGACCTTCCGCGCGGACTTCGACACGCTGTACGACCAGGCCGGGCTGATGATCCGGGTCGACGCGGAGACGTGGATCAAGGCCGGGATCGAGATGTCCGACGGTGTGCCGCACCTCGGCGCGGTCGTCACCCGCGGGGTCTCCGACTGGTCGCTGGCACCGGTGCCGGACTGGGCCGGGCGCTCCGTCACCGTACGCGCCAGCCGTTCCGGGGACGCGGTGACGATCCGCGCGCGCCGCGACGACGGCCCCTGGCGGCTGGTGCGGCTCGCGCCGCTCGACCCGGACGCCGCCGCCGGCGCGGGACCGTTCTGCTGCTCCCCCGAACGTGCCGGTATGCGGGTTGCCTTCACCGGATTCACGCGGGGCGCGGCCGACTCGGCGCTGCACGAGGAGCCGGCGCAGGCCGGCACCGGGGGCCACTGAGATCCGGTGAGGACACGATGGGCTTCGTTGGCGAGACCTGGCGGGTGCTGAGCGACGGCGAGCCCGTCGGTGACATCACGGTCGAGGAGGCCGACTTCCCGTGGCTGTCGGGGCGGTTCACACCCGCCCCGGCGTTCGCCCGGGTGGGGCCGCTGTTCGCCCGCGAACTGCACCTGATGCAGACCGCGATGACCGCGCCGGCCGACGAGGACGAGCCCTGGGCCGCGTGGGAGGCGGCGTACGCCGAGGTGCGGAGCGCGGTCACGCTCTCCTCGCCCTCGGGGCCCGTGGCCGAGTTCCTGCTGCACATCGAGGACGACCAGGCCTGGTTCCGGTGGAGTGACGAGCCCTTCGACGACGACTCGCCGAGCGACTGAGCCGGTACGGCCTCCCCGGGCCGTCGGCCTCCCGCCCGCTGAACGCTGAGCCTGGTAGTGGCACTACCAGGCTCGCTCCTTGACGTCACGACCTGGCGGTCGCAGCGTGGGGGCTGTGGACAAATAGTGGCAAAGGCAACATTTCGAACATCACCACTTGACCGCGGGACGTCACAGTCCGCGGGCGGGGGTGGGGCGCCGGCCGGAACGTGCGGCGCAGTGGCCTTTGAACCGCGTCCACGCCCAGGAACCGACCTGGCTAGGAGAGTTCTCATGCGTATTTCCAAGTGGCCCCTCGCCGCAGTGGCAGGCCTCGCGCTCGCCCTTGGGGGTGCGGCCTCCTCGGCCGTCGCGGCACCGACGAGCTCACCGGCCTCAGCGGCGGTCAGCTACGCCGAGCACGGCGGTGGCGGCGGCGGTGGCGGTGGCCACGGCGGCGGCGGCGGTGGCGGTCACGGTGGTGGCGGCTACGGCGGCGGCGGTTACGACCGCGGCGGCGACCACGGTGGCGGCTGGGGCGGCGGTTACGACCGCGGCTACAGCGACTACGGCTGGGGTGGCGGCGGCGGCGGTCACGGTGGTGGCGGCGGCGGCCACGGCGGTGGCGGTGGCGGCCACGGCGGCGGTGGCGGTGGCCACGGCGGCGGCGGCGGTGGCGGTGGCGGAGGCCACGGTGGCGGCGGCGGCGGAGGCCGGTAACACCTCCACCAGGGAGCGGTCCACAACTGTTCCCCGGTACCAGCAGGACAATCTGCGACCGGCCGCAGCAGGCTTCTGACCAGCGTTTCGGCGGTCGCGCACCTCACGGAAGCGGAAGCCGCGCCCACGGGAGACCGGTGGGCGCGGCTTCCGTTCTTCGTACCCGCGCGAAGTCCGCGAGGTCCGGCGCATCGCACCGGACGCAGGGAGCACCGGACACCGGAAGGGAAACTCGATGATCGTGTACGACAGGCTGTTCATCGGTGGTGTCTGGACCGCGCCCGCGCATCCCGGCCCCCTGGACATCCGCTCCCCCCACGACCGCTCCCTGCTCGGGCGCGCCGCCCAGGCCGCACCCGGTGACGCCGACGTCGCCGTCGCCACGGCGCGCGCGGCCTTCAACAGCGGGCCGTGGCCGCACACGGATCCCAAGGAGCGGCAGGAGGTCGTCCGCCGGGTGAACGCGCTGCGCGAGGAACGGGCGGCGGAGGCGGCCGCGCGGGTGTCCGCCGCGACCGGGACGCCCCGCCGGTTCACGGACGCGGAGCAGGCCTCCCTCACGCGCCGGGTCGACGCCTGTCTCAAGGCCGCCGAGGAGCTGGGCTGGGACGAGACCGTCCGTCCCTGCGACCCCTCCCCCGGCCACGACACCATCGTGCGGCGCGAGGCCGTCGGCGTCATCGCCGCGGTGATCCCGCTGCAGTGCCCGTTCTCGGCCGCCACGGCGCGGCTGACGCCCGCCCTCCTGGCGGGCAACACCGTCATCCTGAAGGTCGCGCCGGAGACCTCACTGGCCGTCGGGCTGCTGGCCGAGCTGTACGCGGAGGCGGGGCTGCCCGAGGGCACGCTGAGCGTGCTGCCCGCCGACCGCGACACGGGCGAGTACCTGGTGACCCATCCGGACGTGGACGAGATCGCCTTCACCGGTTCCACCGCGGCCGGGCGCCGTGTCGCCTCGCTCGCTGGGGAACAGCTCAAGCGGGTCCGCCTGGAACTCGGCGGCAAGACGGCCGCGATCGTCCTGGACGACGCCGACCTCGGGCGCACGGTGCGGGGGCTGTTCGCCTCGCTCGGCGACAACGGCAGGATGTGCGCCGCGCGGACCCGCGTCCTCGCGCCCCGCCGCCGGTACGAGGAGGTCGTCACGGCCGTCGCGGACGCCGTCGGGACGCTGAAGGTGGGCGACCCCGCGGACCCGGACACCTCGATCGGGCCGATGGCCGGCCCGGAGCGGCAGCAGCGCCTGATGTCGTACATCGACCTCGGCGTCGAGGAGGGCGCCCGCCTGGTGACCGGGGGCTCCCGGCCCCCCGCGGGCCTGGAGGCCGGCTACTACGTGACGCCGACCGTCCTCGCCGACGTCGACCACCGCATGCGCATCGCCCAGGACGAGATCTCCGGCCCGGTCCTCACGGTCATCGCCCACGACGGCGACGACGACGCCGTACGGATGGCCAACGACTCGGAGTACCGCCTCTCCGGCGGCGTGTGGTCCGCCGACCCCGAACGCGCCGTCGCCGTCGCGCGCCGGCTGCGCACGGGCGCCGTGCCGGTCAACGGGACCGCGACGGGCATGGACGCGACGACCGGGCTCGAGGGGTACGTCGTGCACCGGACGATCACCCGCCCCCGCTGAGCGCCCGTCCGGGCGGACGGGGGCAGGACGCGACGCGGCCGAGGAAGCCGCGGGCCCCGGCCGGGGCGTAGACCTCGTCGTCCGCCCCCCAACACGGCCGGCAGCGGTCCGGGCACGCGTTGCCGTTCTGCGTCACGATCCCGGTGATCCGCGCCGGGGCGCGCAGCGCCAGGCACCGGCCGATCGCCGTCCCGTGGCCGTGGACGTACGGCGCGTGCCGGTCGACGCCGAACCGGTCCAGCAGCGCGGCCGTGACGTCGGCGAGGGCGGGCGAGCACCTGGTAGGGGTCGGCGAGCAGCGGGATGAGGTGCCGGAACACGTGGGAGCCGGCGGGGAGCCGTACGGCACGGCGGCCGGTGCGTCACCGCACAGCACAGCACCGCACCGGGGCGCGGGCGGAGTGAGTAGGCGTACTCATGCCCGCATCGCGGCCGGCCGGGACGATGGAGCCAACGGATCGGCCGGAGAGGGAGGTTGGAGGCGGGCATGGGGAGATTCCTGGGCGCGGTGCTGGCGTTGGCGGTGACCGCGGGGGCGCTGGCCCTGGTCTACGCGGTGGGGGCGCCGCTGCCGGTGGTCCTGGGCGTGGGGGCCGGGGTGCTCTGCCTGCTGTGGCTGCTCGTCCTGCTCACGGTGCCGTGGAACGTCTACTTCCGGGCGCACACGGTGCTGGCCGAGATCTCGGTGAGCCGGGGGAAGGGGCTGACGGTCCCTCAGGCGCGGGACGCCGAGGCCGCGCGCATCGCCAGGACGATGCTGCGGGTCGCCCTGGCGGGCCATCTGCTCACGGCGGCGGGGGTGGTGGCGGTCACGGTGGCGACCGGCCACGGCGCGGGGTACTGGATCGCCGCGTTCTTCCTGCTGAGCACGGTGTTCCGCCCGGCGGGCGCGTGGTTCGGGCAGCTGCGCGGGCGGCTGGGCGCCCTGCTGAAGGACGTCACCTATCCGCGTGACGACGTCGTGGGGCTGAAGCAGCGTGTCGAGCGCACGGACAGCGGCGTCAAGGTCCTGGAGGGGAAGGCCGAGGAGCAGTACCGGGCCCTCGCCGAGCTGCGGCGCACGGTGGACGCGCTGGGGGTGTCGGTGTACGAGCGGGCCGAGGACACCGATCGCCGGATCACCGCGCTGGCGCGGGAGTTCGAGGCCACGATCGACCGGCTCACGGACAACGAGGAGATCATCACGGGTCTGAAGGCCTTCCTGCGGCTGCTGCGCGCGGGCGACGCGGCCCCGGGCCGCGCCGCGGCCGACGGCTGATCTCCGATACCCGACGGAGGGCGGCGGCCCGTACGGACAGGTAGGACGCCCGGAGCCGGCCTCAGGCGGACGGCCCGCCCGAGCTCGCCGCCACGGCGCTGAAGCCGGTCAGCTTCGCCGGGTTGAGCACCCACATGAGCTGGTCGATGCCCTGTTCGGTGGCGCTGATGGCCAGCAGCGCCATCGGCGCGCCGCCGTGGACGACGAGCGCCGCGGGCCGGCCGTTCGCCTCGACCCACACCACCTCGGTGTCGGGCCAGAAGCGCGGCGCGAAGGCGGCGAGGAACTTCGCCACCTTTGCGACGCCGGACACGGGGATCCTGGCCGCGTTGCGCACGGCGCCGCCGCCGTCGCCGTAGTTGACCACGTCGCTGGCGAGCAGCTTCTCCAGGCCGGCCATGTCGCCCGCCCTGGCCGCCGCCACGAACGCCTCGAGGAGCCGGCGGTGCTCCGCCGTGTCCACCTGCTCGCGGCGGCCGGCTGCGATGTGCTTGCGGGCGCGGCTGACGAGCTGGCGGGAGTTGGCCTCGCTCAGGTCGAGAACGGCGGCGATCTCCCGGTACGGGTAGTCGAACGCCTCGCGCAGCACGTATGCCGCGCGCTCGGTGGGCGTCAGGCGCTCCAGCAGGAAGAGCACCGCGATCTCCACCGCCTCGCCGCGTTCGGCACCCAGCGCCGGGTCGGCGCGGGTGTCGACGGGTTCGGGCAGCCAGGGGCCGACGTAGCCCTCACGCCGGACGCGGGCGGACTGGGTGACGTTGATCGCCAGCCGGGTCGTCGCGGTGGTGAGGAACGCGGTCGGGTTCTCCACGACGTCGCGGTCCGCCGCCTGCCACCGCAACCAGACGTCCTGGACGACGTCCTCGGCCTCCGCGGCACTGCCGAGCATCCGGTAGGCGATGCCGAACAATCGGGGGCGCAGGGCCGTGAACACCTTCGCGGCCTCGTCGAGCGAGCCGTCGTGCTCCGCGTCCCCTTGCTGCATCGTCGCGTTTTCCTCCACCGTCACATTCGGGCCGCCTGCTCGTTCCAGCGTACACAGAGGGCGATTTCCCCCGGGCCGGGGGGCGCTCGGCGCCCGGGCCTGGTCCCGGTGGTGCGGGACGGCGTCTCCCTTGTGGCGTGCGTTCCTCAGGGCGGCGAATTCCCGTCGCATTCCTGCCGCATTACGGTTCCGTGCCGGTCCCGGCCCGCAGGCGCACATAGCCCCAGGAGAAGACCGGGCAGCGGGTCCGTTTGTGACAGCCGGATTCAAAGGATGGTCGCGGCCGGGTCCGCGGATGTGTGCACGGATCTTCACCGAATTTCGCACACGCGTTCCAAAAATGCCGTGGAACAGGGTAACGTTACGTATTGCAGCAGGATCCGCACAGGGAGGGACGGGGCATGGAGCCCACCACTACGACAGTGCGCCGTGGGCGACCCCAGGGCTCGGACAACCCCGGCCCCGACGGGCTGACCAACCGTCAGTCCCGCATCGTCGAGGCGATCCTGAGCTCGGTGGAGAACCGCGGTTTCCCGCCGTCGATGCGCGAGATCGGCGAGGCCGTGGGCCTGGCCAGCACCTCCTCGGTCGCCCACCAACTGGCCGTGCTGCAGCGCAAGGGCGTGCTCGAGCAGGATCCGCACCGGCCGCGCGCCTACCGCGTGCGGTGCTCCTGGCCGTCGCAGCACGCGTCCGAGCCGGGCTCCGAGCCCGTCAGCGCCTCCCCGTCCGCGCGCGTGCCGGTGATAGGCCGGATCGCGGCGGGCACCCCGATCCTCGCGGAGGAGCAGGTCGACGAGGTCTTCGTGCTCCCCCGGCAGATCGTCGGCGCGGGCGAGCTGTTCGCCCTCAAGGTGGTCGGCGACTCGATGACGGGTGTCGCGATCTGCGACGGCGACTGGGTCACGGTGCGCAGTCAGGACGCCGCCGACCACGGCGACATCGTGGCCGCGATGATCGACGGCGAGGCCACCGTCAAGCGGCTCAAGCACGACGGCGACCGGGTCTGGCTCATGCCGCACAACCCCGCCTACGACCCGATCCCCGGCGAGGAGGCGGTCATCCTGGGCAAGGTGGTCGCCGTACTGCGACGCCTCTGAACGCCGGCGCGCCGGCCCCCGCTCAGTCCGCCGCCCCGGGCAGCACCGACCGCAGCCCGCCCAGCAGATGGGCCCGGAAGGCGGCGTCCCGGTAGGCCTGAGCGGAGTGCCCCAGCGCCGTGTAGAAGACGGGGCCTCCGCCGTACTCGTGGCACCAGGCCAGCGGATGGTCCGTGCCCATCGAGCCGCCCGTGTACGAGGACTCGTCGGCGGAGGCCAGCACGCGCACGCCGGGACGGGGGCTGCGGTCGAAGTCGTACCACTCGTCGGTGACCTCCCAGGCCGCGCCCAGGTGCGCGGTGGCCGGGTGGGCGGTGTCCTCGACCAGGACCGTGCCCGCCTGCAGGGGCGGATGCCCCGTGAAGCGCGCGCCCAGCAGCTCCCCGTAGTACGGCCAGTCGTACTCCGTGCAGGCCGCGGCGTGGACGCCCATGAACCCGGCGCCGTCCGCGTGGTGCGCCACGAGGGCGGCCCGGCCGGCGTCGCCGAGCACCTCCCCGCTGGTGGACAGGAACACCACGGCGTCGTAGGCGCGCAGACGGGCCCCCTCGAAGTCCTCGGGGCGTTCGGTGGCGTCGACCCGGAAGCCGTGCCCGGCGCCCAGTTCGGTGAGGGCCCGGACGCCGTCCGGGATCGAGTCGTGCCGGTAGGTGGTGGTGCGGGTGTAGACGAGCACACGGGGGTCGCGGCGGGACAATCGGCCCTCCAGGGCGGTGACGGACGGCGAGCGGCCGCCACCAGTCTCCCCGGCGCACCCACGGCGCCCGCGGCGGCCCCGGCCCGTCAGTGCCCGATGCTGTCGATCAGCTCGCGGGCACCCTGCCGCAGCAGTGCCACCGCGACCGACGTGCCGAGCGTGGCCGGGTCGAGGGGACCCGCCCATTCGTGGGCGTCCAGGACGGTCTTGCCGTCCGGCGAGAAGACCCGCGCCCGCAGCGAGAGCCGGCCGTCGCGTTCGGCATGGGCGTAGCCGGCGATCGGGCTGTTGCAGTGGCCCTGCAGGACGTGCAGGAACATCCGCTCGGCCGTGGTCTCCCGGTGCGCGGCCGGGTCGCCGAGGTCGCTCACGACGTCGATCGTCTCGGCGTCACCCTCCCGGCACTGCAGGGCGAGGACGCCCGCGCCGATCGGCGGGATCATCGACTCCACCGTCAGCACCTCGCTGATGACCTCGGTCCTGCCGATCCGCTCCAGCCCGGACACGGCCAGGAGCAGCGCGTCCGCCTCGCCCGCTGCGAGCTTCTCCAGCCGGCGGTTGGCGTTGCCGCGCATGGGGACGCAGGTCAGGTGCGGGTGCGAGGCCATGATCTGCGCGATGCGGCGCACGGACGAGGTGCCGATGCGCGTGCCCGGCGGGAGCCGGTCGAGCGTGAGGCCGCCGGGGTGCACCAGGGCGTCACGGATGTCGTCCCGCTTGAGGAACGCGGCGAAGACCGTGCCGGCGGGCAGCGGCCGGTCGGCGGGGACGTCCTTCACGCAGTGGACCGCGAGGTCGGCCCGGCCCTCCAGCAGCGCGGCGTCGACCTCCTTGGTGAACGCGCCCTTGCCGCCCAGCCGCGCGAGGTCGCCCATCCAGCGGTCACCGGAGGTGGTGACGGGCACGACCTCCGTCCGGATGCCGGGGTGGAGCGCGGCCAGTTCCGCGCGGACGCGCTCGACCTGGGCGAGCGCCATCGGGGAGGAGCGGGAGACGATGCGGATCAGCTCGGGAACTGCCATGCGCCCACGGTACGACGTCCGCCGCGCGGCCCGCGCAACACCCCGAACCCCACGCGCCCGCCCGGCCACGGGGCTAGTGTGTCCCGCGGCGCCCACCGGGAGGGCGCCGGCGCGGGGACGTGGCGCCACCGGGACGGGCGACGGGGTAAGCGCACCATGACGCAGGAACGGCCCTCGCCCGCCGCGCTGTCCCCCGAACCGGCGACGCCCGCCGCCGTCACCACCGCCCCGGTGCGCCGCTTCCCGGCCCCCGCCCCACGGCACCGCCGTGCGCTGTACGTCCTGGCCGTGCTGGCGCTCCTCGCGCAGATGGCGTGCGCGATGGTCACCACCGCCGTCCGGCAGACGCCCACCATCGACGAGCCGGTGTACGTGGGCACGGCGACGGTCTACCTGCGCGAGCACAGCCTGCGGTTCAACCCCGAGCACCCGCCACTCGGCAAGCTGGTCATCGCCAGTGGGCTGGTGTTCGCCCACCCCCGCCTCGACCCGGACTTCGAGGGCGACCAGACGCAGCTCGGCCGCAGCGTGCTCTACGAGTCCGGCAACGATCCCTGGCGCCTGATGCTTGCGGCCCGGCTGCCGATGATTGTACTGACGCTGCTGTTCGGACTGGTCGTGCTCGCCTTCGCGCGCGATCTCACCGGCCCCGCCGGAGGGCTGCTCGCCCTCGCCCTGTACGCCTTCTCGCCGGACGTCGTCGCACACGGCTCCCTCGCCACCCTCGACGTCCCGGCGGCCGGTTTCCTGCTCACGTCGGTGTGGGCGCTGTGGCGGGCGCGGGAGCGTCCCGGACGCCACCTGCCGCTCGCCGGCGCGGCGTTGGGCGCGGCGCTCGCCACGCGCATGAGCGCGCTTCCCGCGGTGCCGGTCCTGCTGCTCCTCGCCGCGCTGTCGGTGTGGCACGCGGGTGGGCGGGGCACGGACGGGGACGGTACGGGGCGGGCCGGTACCGCCCGGTCGCTGCGGCGCGCCGCGGTGGCGGCGGGCGGGGTCGGGCTCGTCGCC
The DNA here is from genome assembly GCF_040630935.1 of Streptomyces sp. NPDC005722. Taxonomy (NCBI): domain Bacteria; kingdom Bacillati; phylum Actinomycetota; class Actinomycetes; order Kitasatosporales; family Streptomycetaceae; genus Streptomyces; species Streptomyces sp. NPDC005722. The sequence continues at coordinate 137,610 of NZ_JBEXYN010000014.1, read as the reverse complement.
GTCGCAGTGGTGTGGGCCTCCTACCTCCTCGTCGACCCCCGGCTGCGCTGGACGGCGCCCGACACCCTGCCGGCCCTGCACGGTCTGCGGGGCCTGGCCGTGGACGCGCTCCCGCTCCCCCGGGCGTACCGCGACGGGATGGCGGTCCAGTTCGGCTTCGAGGACTCGACCTTCGAGGGCTTCCTCTTCGGCCGCCACTACCGCGGGGCGCTCTGGTACTACCTGCCGGCCGCGGTGCTGGTGAAGACCCCGCTCGGCATGCTCGCCCTGTGGCTCGCCGGCGCCGCCGCGCTGCTCGCCCTGCCCCGGCTGCGCCCCGCCGCCCCGTACCTGCTCGTCCCCGCGGCCGTGCTGACGGCCGCCGCCATGACCGGCTCCCGGGACTTCGGCGTCCGCTACGTCGTCTTCCTGCCGATGTTCGGGGCGGTGGCGGCGGCCTGCGTGACCCTCGCGGCACGGAAGTGGGCGGGGCCGGCGGCCGCGGCGCTCGCCGTCCTCGTCGCCCTCAGTTCACTGCGGACCTTCCCGTACTACCTGCAGTACTCCAACGAGGCCTTCGGCGGCACGTCGAAGACCCATCTGCGGCTGCACGACTCCAACGTCGACTGGGGCCAGGACCTGGGCCTCCTCGCGGACCGCCTCCGCGAACACCACCCCGGCGAGCGGGTGTGGCTGGTCTACAAGGGCAGCGGGGTCCCCGCGTACTACGGCATCCACGCCGCCGACCCGCGCGAGGTCCCCGCGGACCAGGTCCACGGGCTGCTCGTGGTGTCGGACTCGGCGGTCGCCAAGGCGGAAGGCCGGCTGGCCGAACTCATCGCCGGCAGCGTGCCGGTCGACGAGGTGGGGCACTCGATCACGATCTACCGCCGCGGCTGACCCCGGGCGCCGCCGCCCCCGTCCGTCGGGGCGGGCGGCACCGGGTGTCGCGGCGTCAGGGCTTGCGCGCCACCACGGCGTAGACGTTGATGTCCGCGTCCGTGACGTCGGTGATGCTCCGGTAGCGGATCTTGTCGATGTCCTCCAGGCCCTCGACGAACTCCGGGGAGGCGTCGGCGTGGGCGGCGAGGGTGTCGTCGACGCCGTCCGGGCGCCAGTGGTGCACGGGGACGAGACCCGGCTCCACGATCTCCAGGCCGTTGTCCGTGACGAAGCGCAGGACCTCGGCGTGCCCGCGGAGCACGAAGGAGAAGCCGCGGTCCTGGTAGGTCTTGGCGACCTTGGCGATCTGCTCCGCGTTGAGGTCGGAGGTGAGGTGGCTCAGCACGACGTGGCTGCCCGAGGGCAGCGCGTCGACCAGGTGCTTGACGATGCCGTACGCCTCGTCGTCCTCGACGAAGTGCAGGACGGCGACGAGGACGAGCGCGACGGGCTCGGTCAGGTCCAGCGTGCCGGCCGCGTCGCGCAGGATCGCGGCGGGGTCGCGCAGGTCCGCGTCGATGTAGTCGGTCCGGCCCTCGGGGCCGCTGGTCAGCAGGGCGCGCGCGTGGGCCAGGACGACGGGGTCGTTGTCGACGTACACGACCCGCGCCTCGGGGACGAGGCGCTGGGCGATCTGGTGCACGTTCTCCTGGGTGGGCAGCCCGGTGCCGATGTCGAGGAACTGGCGGATGCCGGTCTCGCCCGCGATGTGGTTCACCGCGCGGCGCAGGAAGTCGCGGTTGTGCCGCACGTCCAGGTAGCCGCGCGGATTGGCGGCCAGCGCGGCCGCGGCCGCGTCGCGGTCCACGGGGTAGTTGTCCTTGCCCCCGAGGAAGACGTCGTAGACGCGCGCCGGATGCGCCTTGGTGGTGTCGATCCGCCTGCGCAGCTGCTCGGCGGAGTCGTAGTCGTTGGGAGCGTCGCTGCCGCTGGTCATGGCCATCCCCTGGGACTCGGATACGCGATCTGATCAGCACACAACTTAGCTGGTGAAATGGCCAGTTGGTGCCACTCCGCCGGGCTCCCAGGGAGGACGTTCCGCGGTCCGCCCGGCGCCGCGAGGCGTGCGACTCACGGGAGGAATACGGATGAATGGGCATCTGCGTTGCAGCAGCGGTGAATGTCACCTCATCCTTTCCATCATGCCTTTCGCAACCCGTGTCCCCGACCTGCGGGACCACGCGCACGACTGGGCGCTGGTGGACGTGGAGACCTCCGGGCTGCAGCCGCGCCGCGACCGGGTGCTCTCCGTGGCCGTCGTGACGCTCGGCCCCGACGGCGTACAGACCGGCGAGTTCTCGACACTGCTCGACCCCGGCTGCGACCCCGGACCGGTGCACGTGCACGGTCTGACCCCCGAGCGGCTGCGCGGGGCGCCGGCCTTCGAGCAGGTCGCCGGGCGGATCGGCGCGATGTTGCGGGACCGGGTGTTCGTGGCGCACAACGCCCAGTTCGACTACGACTTCCTCGCGCACGAATTCGCCCGGGCCGGGCTGCTGCTGCCGGTTGACCGCCGTCTGTGCACGCTGGCGCTGAACCGACGCGTCGATCCGCCCACCGAGGACCTCAAGCTGGGCACGCTCGCCGCGCACTACGGCGTGCGCCAGGTCCGGGCGCACGACGCGCTCGACGACACACGGGTCCTGGCCGGCGTCCTGCGCGCCTCGTTGCGGGAGGCCGCCAGACTCGACCTGCCGCTGCCCCTGGTGCCCTGCCCGCCCCGGCAGGACCCCCGGTTCGCCCCGCAGCCGCCGAAGAGTCCGTGCGCCTTCCGGAACCCGGGGCGGTTCACCACGGGCGGTCCGCTTGTACAGGGCATGAAGGTCGCCGTCACCGGCGAGACGCGGACGTCGAGGGCCGAGCTCGTGGTGAGGTCGGTCGCGGCCGGACTGAACGTCATGGGCTCGGTGAGCCGGCACACCAGCGTCCTGGTCGCCAACGACTACTCCTCCGGCTCGGCCAAGGCCCGCCGCGCGCTGGCCGAAGGCGTGCCGGTCGTCGACGAGGACGCCTTCCTGCGTCTGCTGGCCGACGTGCGGCCGGGAACCCCGCACGAAGGACCCGCCCCCGCGGCGGCCCCTGTCCCCGCCCCGCGTGAACCCGTGGCCGCGCGCCCCTCCCCGACGACGGCCCAAGTCGCCCGCCCCACCGGAGACGGCGCCGGAACGGGCGGCCCGTTGACCGGAAGGCGCGTGCTCGCACTCGGCGGCACCCACCCCGAAGCGGTGGCCGCCCGCACCCGTATCGTCGAACTCGGCGCGGCGGCCGCCGTCAACCTCTCGGCGAGTGTGACCGACGTCGTCCTTCTCCGTGGCGGCGACCGCGACCGCCGCATACCGCGGATCACCTCGCTCGCCGTTCCCGTCCACGCGGCCGGATGGCTCGAAGCGCCCGTCGTGCCGGCCCTGCCGCACCCGGGCGGCCCGAGGGGGACCACCCGCGTCCTCCCGCGTGGCGGCGTCGTCGACCTGCCCGCGGCCCCGGGGCAACCGCTCACGGCCCGCTGGACCGTCACCGCGTCGTGGGCCCAGCTGACCGCCTGCGATATCGATGTCGTCGCCTTCGTCGTGGACGAGGAAGAGCAGGTCTCCTCCGACGCGGACTTCGTCTTCTACGGCGCCCCCGAGAACTCCGGGGGCGCCGTGCGGCTGCTGAGCGACGGCCCCACGGAACAGACCGTCAGCGTCGACCTTTCCGCCCTCCCGCCGGCCGCTCGCAAGGTCGTCGTCGCCGCGGCCGTCGACGGAACGCCCACCTTCGGGGACGTCGGCGCGATCCAGATCGCCTCCGGTCCCGGTTCCAGCGCGGCGCCCCTCGCCCAGGCGACGCTGGACGCCGCGACCACCGAACGCACCCTCCTGCTCGCCGAGATCTACCGACGCGGTCCCCTCTGGCGGCTGCGCGCCGTGGGCCAGGGTTACGACCACGGTCTCGCGGCGCTGGCGCGCCGCTACGGCGTGGACATCACCGACTGACCGTGCGGCCGCCCGCCCCGCAGGGGACGCCACCGCGTCACGCGGAGCCCGGGGTGCCGTGCCGCTCGTCGAAGGTGAGCTCGGGCGGCGGGGTGCGGAAGCCGCGCGTCAGGTAGGCGAGGTAGGCGACGCCGAGGGCGAGCCAGATGACGCCGAGGGTGAGTGCCTTGCCGTCGAGGTGGAGCAGGAGCCAGAGGTCGATCAGGGCGCCGACGGCCGGGACGACGGCCCAGGCGAGGACACCGGCGGGCTCGCCCGCGCGGCGCTTGCGCAGGAAGGTCGCGATCACGCTGAGGTTGACGAAGGTGAAGGCGGTGAAGGCGCCGAAGTTGATGAAGGACGTGGAGGTGGCGACGTCCAGGCGGAGGGCGACGAGGCCGACCAGGCCGGTCAGCAGGATGTTGAAGGCCGGCGTCAGGTGGCGGGGGTGGATGTAGCCGAAGACCTTGCGGGGCAGCACGTCGTCGCGGCCCATGGCGTAGAGCAGGCGCGAGGTGCTGGCCTGGGCGGCGACGCCGGAGGCGAACTGGGCGACGACGAGGCCCGCGAGGAACACCGACGAAAAGAGGTCGCCGCCGATGGTCCTGGCGATCTCGAAGGCGGCGGAGCTGGGGTCGTCGAAGTCGCTGCCCGGATGGGCGAGCTGGGTGGTGTAGGCGAGCACGATGAAGATGCCGCCGCCGATGAGTGCGGTGAGCATGATGGCGCGCGGCATGGTCCTGCGGGGCTCGACGGTCTCCTCGGTGAGCGTGGTGACGGCGTCGAAGCCGAGGAAGGAGTACGCCGCGATGGCCGCGCCGCCGGAGATCCCGGCCAGCGTGGTGGCGTCGTTGTGGAACGGCGACGCGCTCAGCAGCCCGCCGGCGCCGTCGGCGTGGAAGACGTGCCGCAGCGAGAGCAGCGCGAAGATGGCGATGACCAGGACCTGGAACGCCATCAGCAGGGAGTTGGCCCGGTCCGCGGCCTGGATGCCGAGCAGGTTGAGCGCGGTGGTGGTGAGGACGAAGGCGAGGATCCACACCCACATCGGCACCCCGGGCCACTCGGCCTGGAGGTAGGCGCCGCCGATCAGCCAGATGACCATCGGCAGGAAGAAGTAGTCCAGGAGGGTCGCCCAGCCGACGAGGAAGCCGGCCCGCCCGTCGATGGAGCGCCGCACGTAGGTGTAGGCGGAGCCGGCGACGGGGTGCTCGGCTGCCATCTTCCCGTAGCTGTAGGCGGTGAAGAGCATGGCGACGAGCGCCAGGGCGTACGCGGTGGGCACCGCGCCGCCGGTCTTCTCGGCGACGACGCCGAAGGTGCCGAGCACGATCAGCGGGGTCATGTAGGCCAGGCCGAAGGAGACGACGGCTCTGAGTCCGAGGGTGCGGGACAGCGCGGGGGCCGTGGTGGCGGAGCGCGCGGCGTTGTCGGTCATCGTGGGGCTCCGGGGATGGGTCAGCCGCGGCAGGCGGGGCGCCAGCTGCGAGGGTCTATGCGCCCGTCGTACAGGGGGAGTTCGAGGGGGCGGTCGGTGTCGGTGAACTGGGACCACATGCGGTTGAGGCCGGCCGTCCCGTAGGTGCGCACCCGGGTGACGTCGTCGAGGTCCAGGACGTCGGTGAGCGCGGTGGCGGAGCTGTCGGGCGCCTCGGTGCGCACGCGCCCCTCGGGGTCGACGACGAGGCTGCGGCCGGTGCCCTGCGGACCGGCCGTGTTGACGCTGACCACGTAGACCTGGTTGGTGATGGCGTTGGCGCGGGCCAGGACGAGTTCCTGGGCGCGGTCGCCGGTCGTCGTCATGACGGGGTTGACGATGACCTCGGCGCCCATCCAGGCCAGGTGCCGGGCGACCTCGGGGAACCAGGCGTCGTAGCAGATGGAGAAGCCGACGCGGCCGGCCCCGGGGACGTCGAAGACCACGAACCGGTCGCCCGGCGTGTAGGGCTCGCGGGGCCGCCAGGGGAAGACCTTGCGGTAGTGCGCGGCGAGCCGCCCCTCGGGGGAGAAGGCGAGCGCCGTGTTGAACAGCTCGCCGTCCGGGCCGCGTTCGCAGATGCTGCCGGGCAGCAGCCAGACGCCCAGGTCCCCGGCGATCTCGCCGAGCTCCCGTACGAGGCGTCCGTCCAGCGGCTCCGCGGACTCCCGCAGTCGCCGCTCGGCGCCCTCCGGGCCCCCGTCCACGCCGAACAGGTGCAGCTCGGGGAAGGCCATCAGCCGGGTCTGCGGGAAGCGTGCCAGCAGCGTCCCGGCCTCGTCCGCGAAGCCGGAGACCGGCGCCCCCGCCGGGCGCGGCCCGGCCTGGGCGAGGGTCACGGGAAGGGGTCGGGACATGGTTCACCTGCTTCGTTCGAGTGCTGTGGAAATTAGAGCATTCTGATCAGATAAACAAGAGTGCTCAAGGTGAGATGTTTTCCGGTACTACAGTCGGTCCCATGCCCGACACGGAGAAGCGGACCGGCCAGGCCGCGCCCCTCGCCGCCGGCCCGCCGCTGAGCACCCCGGCCCTGGGCGGCATCCGCCGGCTGTCCGCGCTCGACACCGTGCGCGCCCGCATAGCCATGGCCGTCGACCTGGGCCTGCTCGCCCCCGGGGAGCGGCTGCCCGCTGCGGCGGAGATCGCCGCGGCACTGGACGTCGGCGAGATCACGGTGCGCCGGGCCCTGGTGGCGCTGTGCGACGACGGGCTGCTGGAGCGCCGCCGCGGCCGCAACGGCGGCACGCTGGTCGCCCGGCACCCGGCGAAGGGCTCGGTCAGCGCGGTGGGCAGCTACCGCTCGGACACCGACGCGGTGCGCCGGCTGATCGACCACCGGCTGGTGCTGGAGTGCGGCATCGCCCACCTCGCCGCCGGCCACGCCGACGACGCCGCGCTGCGCGAACTGGAGGGCCTGGTCGACCTGATGGACCGGGTGACCAGCTGGGCCGAGTTCCACCGCCACGACGAGGAGTTCCACCTCGCGGTCGCGTCCGCCACCGGGACGCCGTCGGTCGTCGTCCCCTACGCGGCCGTCGTCCGCGAGCTCTACCGCTACTACCTGCCCTACCCGCTCGACGCGCTGCGCGCCTCCAACGCCGAGCACCGCGAGCTGGTCCGCGCCCTGCGCCGCGGTGACCGCGCCGCGGCGGCCGCGGTCGCCGAGGGCCACGTCCGGGTACTGCACCGGACGATGTTCATCGGCCTCCCCGACGCCGTACCCGGACCGGCCACCACCGAGGGCTGAGAGCCGGCCGCGTCGCCAGTACAGTCGAGCCACACGTGCGGCGCCCGCCGCCACAGGGGTGGAGGAGACGTCCGTGGAGGGGCTGGCGCTCGTCACGCTCATGGCCGGTGCGGTGCTGGTCACCGCCGTCGCCCGCCGGCTGGGGGTGTCGCCCCCGCTGCTGCTGGTCGCCGTCGGCCTGTGCGCGTCCTTCGTGCCGGGGATCCCCGCCTACGCCATCGAGCCCGAACTGGTGATGGTGCTGGTCCTGCCCCCGCTGCTGTACTCCTCGGCACGGGAGAGTTCCTACCTGCGCTTCCGGGACAACCTGCGCCCCATCGGGCTGCTGGCCGTGGGGCTGGTGCTGTTCACCACGGTGGTGATCGGCTACGCGGCGTCCTGGCTGGTGCCGGGGCTGCCGCTGGGCTCGGCGCTGGTGCTCGGCGCGGTCCTGTCGCCGCCCGACGCGGTCGCTGCGACCTCCATCGGACGCCGGCTGGGCCTGCCGCGCCGGCTGCTGACCGTGCTCGGCGGCGAGAGCCTGGTGAACGACGCGACCGCGCTCACGGCCTACCGCGTGGCCGTCGCGTCCGTGGCCGGCGCCGGCTACACGCTGCTGCAGGGCGTCGGGGTCTTCCTGATGGCGGCGGTGGGGGGCTCGCTGATCGGTCTGGCGATCGGCTGGCTGGCCCGCCTCGGGCACCGGTTCCTGCCCGGGGACCTGGCCAGCGCGCTCGGGCTGCTCGTGCCGTTCCTCGCCTACCTCGTCGGCGAGGAGGCGCACACGTCGGGAGTGCTGGCCGTGGTCGTGGCCGGGCTCTACCTGGGACACCGCTCCCCCGACACGGAGGCGACCTCCCGGCTGCAGGTGTACGCGGTGTGGAGCGCCCTCGACACCGTGCTGGAGGCCCTCGTCTTCGCGTTGATCGGCCTGCAGGTGCGGGGCATCGTCGACACGGTCGACACGGGCGTGTGGCAACTGGTCGCGGCCGGTGCCGCGCTGACGGCGGTGACCGTCCTGGCGCGCGCCGTGTGGGTCTACCCCGCGACCTACCTGCCACGGCTGATGTTCCCGCGGATCCGGGCCCGCGACCCCTATCCCCCGTGGCAGTACCCGGTCGTCCTCTCCTGGGCGGGCATGCGCGGTGTGGTCTCGCTGGCCGCGGCCTTCGCGCTGCCGGAGACCACCGACAGCGGCGCGCCGTTCCCCGGGCGCGACGAGATCCTGTTCCTGACCTTCTTCGTCACCGTCGGCACGCTGCTGCTGCACGGGATGACGCTGCCCCCGCTCATCCGGCGGCTCGGCATCTGCAACAAGGAGGCGTACGAGGACGCCCTGGCCGAGGCGAACGCCCAGCACAGTGCCGCCCGGGCGGCACTGGCGCGCCTGGAGGAGCTGGCCGGGGACAAGGGCTCCCACCAGGCCGTGCTGGAGACCCTGCGGCAGACCGCGGAGGCCCGCCGCAACGCCGCCTGGGAACGGCTGGGCGGCCCGACCGGCGGGGGCGCCGAGCCGCCGAGCGTGGCCTACCGGCGGCTGCGCCGCGCCATGCTCGACGCCGAGCGGCAGGAGTTCGTGCGCTTCCGCGACGAACGGCTCATCGACGACGAGGTGCTGCGCCACGTCATGCGCGAACTGGACCTGGAGGAGGCGGCGCTGCAGCGCGAATAGCGCCGGACGGAGGGACGGGGCCCCGGCCTCAGCCCATGGACTCGTGGACGAAGCACCAGCGCCAGGTCTCGCCCGGCTGGTAGGAGCGGATCACCGGGTGACCGGTGGCCCCGTAGTGCGCGGTGGCGTGCCGCCCCGGGGAGCTGTCGCAGCATCCGACGTGGCCGCAGCTCAGGCACAGCCGCAGATGGACCCAGTCGCGGTGTCCGGCGGCCAGGCAGTCGGCGCAGCCGTCCTCCGGCGGCGCGGCCGCGACGTCGGCCGGGGCCTGCTCCAGATCGGTACACGCTGCTGTTGTCACGCGGGCCACCTGCGCCTTCTGCGGATCGCTGCTGCCGGACGCCCCAGGCTACGTCAACCCGCTGCCCGGCGCGATCAGCGGCCGGGGCGGGCGCACGCGGGTGCCGCCGGGGGTCAGTCGCGGAGTTCGCCCTCCAGGAGGCCCATGGTGAACATGTCGTACCACCGGCCGTCGCGCCGGAAGACCTGCCGCAGCCGGCCCTCGTCGACGAAGCCGACCTTCCGGTAGACGTGGTGCGCCGCCTCGTTCTCGGTGACGACGGTGAGCGAGATCTTGTGCAGGCGCATCTTCTCGAAGCCGTAGCGGCACATGGCCCGCATGGCGTCGGTGGCGTAGCCGCGGCCCCAGTACTCCTTCTCGCCGATGTAGATGTCGAGTTCGGCGCAGCCGGTCTCGGGCTCGGCGTCACGCAGCCGCACCAGGCCGATGAGCCGGCCGTCCTCCCGCACCTGGATGCCGTGGAGCACGTCGCCGTAGGCGTTGCGGGGCCGCTCCTCCATGCGCTTCCTCACCTGGGCGAGGGGCTGGGCGTAACCGTCGTCCATCCAGCGCATGACCTCGGGGTCGTGGTTCCAGCGCCACAGCGCCTCGGCGTCCGAGGGCTCCATCGGGCGCAGTGTCACCAGTCGTCCGGGCACCATGGGGCGGCCCCCTCCGGGTCGTCGTGATCGTGGTCGTGGAACCCGACAGGGTTAACACCTCCGTCGGGGACCGATCAACCGGATTACCCGCCGCCGGGCGGGCGTTCAGCTCGCCTCGGCCCGTCCTCCGCCCTCCGCGGCGAGCACGCGCTCGACGTCGGCCCACGAGGCCCCGTGCTCGGCCAGGACGTCCGCGACCACGCCGGGGCCGACCGTCAGGGCCAGCAGGATGTGCTCGTCACCGATGTGGCGGTCGCCGCGGGCCACCGCGGACCGCAGGGAACGTTCCAGCACGCCCTTGGCGCCGCGGCCGAACGGCCGCCGACCCGAGGGCCGCCGGCGCCGCGGCCCGGAGCCGGCGGCGAGGGCGCCGGAGCCGTGCGCGTCCTCCACGCGGGCGACGATCTCGGCGACGTCGATGCCGAGTCCGGCCAGCGCCGCGGCATCGGCCCGCGAGACCCCGCCGCGCCGGCGGCTCTCCCCCAGCGCCGCCTCCAGGGCCTCACGGCGCCGGTCGACACCCAGTGCGGCCAGGGCCGCGGAGGCCCGGGTGCCGCGCCGGTCGAGCAGCGACAGCAGCAGGTGGTCCTCGGTGACCGCCGGGTCGGCGGCGCGTTCGGCGTGCCCGACCGCGCCCTCGACGACTTCGCGCGCGCTCTTGGTGAACCTCTCGAACATCCTCAATGCCTCCCGTACTTCTTGTGCACGGCCTGCCTGCTGACGCCGAGTTCGTGGGCGATCTCCTGCCACGACCACCCCTGCGCCCGCGCGCTCCTGACTTGTACGGTCTCCAGCTGCTCCAGCAGCCGCCGCAGCGCGGCGACGGCCCGCAGCCCGACCCTCGGGTCGCGGTCACCCGCCCGCTCGGCGAGATCGGTTGCCTCGGTCATGCCTGTCAATTTACGTTGACAGACACGGACGTGTCAACCCGAGTTGACGACCGGGGCCGCGGGCCGGGCCGCGGATCGGGGTGGCCGGGGCCGGGGTGTCAGGCGCCGCCCTGCGCGGCGGCCCGGCGCTGCCGCTTGCCCAGCGGCGCCTGGGAGAGGTCCTCGGCCTGGGACCTGAGGTTCTTGTGGCCGTACCCGCGCTCGCCCAGCCAGGTCCGGGCCGCCGCCTCGGCGCGTTCGGCGGCCTCCAGGATGTCCTCCTCCGCCTCCCCGGAGTCGAGGAACCGGAAGGTGAAGGCGGGCCGTGCGGCGATGTCGTAGGTGAGGTGGCCCTCGGGGGTGAAGGCGGCGCGCAGGACGTCGTGTTCCGCTGCCTGGGCGAGGAGTTCGGCGCGCTGCTCGGCGGTGAGTCCGTCGAAGACGCCGCGGACGGTGACGCGGAAGGTGCGGGTACTCATGCGCCGACCCTAGACAGCGCGTTCCGTTCCGCTCCACCGCATTTCCCCGGGCCGCCCCGGCCCCGCGCCCACCGGGCAGACGACACCCCGGGGGTGGACGCCAGGGCGCCGCCTCGGTCCGTGGCCGGGTGACCGCATGTCGGCCGCCATGCGCCGACCCCCGAAGGCGCGCGGACCGAGGAGCCGCCCGGGAGCCGGCGACCTCACAGCGCAATACGCCTAGCGGTCCCGGGTCACCGCGAGGAGCGCCATGTCGTCGTCGGTCGGCCCGCCCGCGTGCCGGTGCACGTCCTCGAGCAGCGCGTCCAGCAGTTCGGCCGGACCTCCGCGCCGCACCCCCGCCAGCCGTCCCGCCAGGTCGTAGAAGCGGCCCTTGGCGTCGCGGGCCTCGGTGACGCCGTCGGTGCACAGCAGCAACGTCGAACCCGCGGGGAACGGCACCGTGTCCACCACCGCGTCCGCCTCCCCCAGCCCCTCCACCAGGAGCAGCCCGCTCTCCGACGGATCGGCCGCGCGCACCCGTCCGCCCCGCAGCAGCAGCGGCGCCGGGTGGCCGAGGTTCACCAGCCGGACGTGGTCGCCTCCGTGCGGGAACTCGGCCAGCACCGCGGTGGCGAACCACTCCAGCCGCTCGCCGTCCTCCCGCCGGCCGACCTCCCGCATCAGGGCCCGCAGCATCTGCCGCGCCACGTCCGCGAGGGTCGCCTGCTCGTCGGCCGCCATCCGGAAGCTCCCGAGGACGAGCGTCGCCGCCTCCACGGCGTCCAGGCCCTTGCCCCGCACGTCCCCCACGACGCAACGCAGCCCGTACGGGGTGTCCTGGACCGCGTAGAGGTCCCCGCCGATCTCGGCCTCCTCCTCGGCGGCCACGTAGCGCGCCGCGATCCTCAGGTCGCCGACGCGCGCGGGCGGTTCGGGGAGCACCGCGCGCTGCACGGTCGCGGTGACCGAGCGGGCGGAACGCAACCGGGACTCGCGTGCCTCCAGCAGCCGGTTGATGAACACCGCGACCACGGCGACCAGCGAGACGGTCAGCAGCTCGCTCATCCCGCTCAGCCCCCGCAGCCGCCCGAAGTGGGCCAGGATCCAGGTGTCCGCGGTGATCGCCGCCAGGCCGACCACCATGGTCGCCCGCATCGACAGGAGCGGCGCCGCGAGCACCGGGGCGACGGAGTAGAAGGCGGCGCTCGTGTACATCGTCGGGGTGATGAGGTCCACGCAGAAGCCCCCAACCAGCACCACGACCGGGAGCAGGCGGATGTACCAGGCCACGTCGGCGGCGCCGCCGAAGCCCTCGTCATCGGCCCTCCCCACGCACCCTCCCGGTCTCTCCCGCTGGCGATCCCCTCACGCTCCCCGGCAATCGCCCCCGCGGCCACCTCAGGCCCTCCCCCGGAGTGAACCGGCCCCCCACGGTGCCCCGCCGGGCGCCGGGCCGTGGACCCGTCTGGCCCACGCGGCTTCAGGCCGGGGCCGAAAATGTCGATCATTGCGGCAGGACGCACGGAACTGGTTCCCGACACCGCTGAGGAGTCGCGCCGATGACGACGTGGACGAAGGACGAACTGGACCGCATCGAGCACGCCTGCGAGCTCTCCGTCGCGCCCCGGCGCGACCCCGGCACCCTGGGCCCGCCCACCACCGTCCAGGCGGTCCGCGCCGAGCCCGTGGTGGCCGGCACCGCGCGCGCCGCGACGCTCGAACGCGTCCCGCGCTGAGCGCGGCCGCGCAGCGGAACACGGGACGGACATGACGACCATGGTCATCGTCGGTGCGGGGCGCGGCCTGGGCGCCGCGGTGGCGCGCCAGTTCGGCAGCGACGGCTTCGACGTGGCGCTCGTCGCCCGGGACCAGGACCGTCTGGACACCCTCGCGGCCGCGCTGGACAAGGACGGCGTCAACGCGCAGGGGTTCGCGGCCGACGTCCGCGACCCGCTCGGCCTCGGCGCCGCGCTGGACGCCGCCGCGGCCGCGCTCGGGCCGATCGAGGTGCTGCAGTACAGTCCGGTGCCGCACAGGGACTTCATGAGGCCCCTCCTGGAGACGACCGCCGCCGACTTCGCGGGGCCCCTGGAGTTCTCCCTGTACGGCGCGGTCACCGCCGTCCACGCGGTGCTGCCCGACATGCGCTTCCTGGGACGCGGCACGATCCTCTTCGTCAACGACGGCAGCGCGGTGCGCCCGCTGCCCACCCGCGCGGGGACCTCCGTGGCGTTCGCGGCGGAGAGCGCCTACGCCCGGATGCTGCACGACACGCTGGCCGCCGAGGACATCCACGTCGCGCAGCTGATCGTGCCGGGCGTCATCGCCGCTGGGCATCCCAGGAACGATCCCGCCGTACTGGCGGCCGCCCTGTGGTCGGCGCACCGGGACCGCAGGGGGTTCCGGCACTTCTCGGTCCCGCCGGAAGCAGGAACCTGAAGGAGCGGCGCGGCGTCCCGGAGGCGCGGGAGGGGACGCGGGACGGACGCCGCCCCGAACGGCCGCCGCGGCGGCGAGCCGACTTCGGGGGTGACCGTACGTGAGGTAGACAACCAGCGCGGACACGGACCGTGCGGGTCCGTGGATCGCGCCGCCCCGAGGAGCCAGCCGTGCACCAGGAGTTCTCCGGATCCACCGCCCTCGTCACCGGGGCCACCGCAGGGATCGGGCGGGGGGTCGCGCTGCGGCTGGCGGCGCTGGGCGCCGAGGTCGTCGTCCACGGACGGGACCCGGGGCGCGGTGCGCGGGTCGTGGCGGAGGCGGAGGACGCGGGCGGGCGGGCCCGGTTCGTCGCCGCCGACCTGTCCGACCCCCGTGACGTGCTGCGCCTCGCCGAGGCGGCGTGCGCGGTGGACGTGCTGGTCAACAACGCGGGCGTCTACCGGTTCGCGGGCGCCGCCGACTCCACGGCCGAGATGTTCGACCTCCACATGGCGGTCAACGCCCGGGCGCCCATGCTGCTGGTCGGGGCCCTCGTACCGGCCATGGCCGCGCGGGGCCGCGGTGCGGTCGTCAACCTGAGCACCCTGGCGGCGCGCGTCCCGGCGCGGCGGGGCGCCGTCTACGGGGCGTCCAAAGCGGCGCTGGAGCTGATGACCCGCGTGTGGGCCGACGAGTTCGGGGCGCGCGGGGTGCGGGTGAACGCCGTGGCCTCCGGCCCGGTCCGCACCCCCGGCACGGCGGAGATGGGCGAGGACGCGCTGGCGACCGTCGCGCACGGCACCGTCCTGGACCGGGTGGCCGAGCTCGACGAGATCGTCGAGGCGGTCGTCTTCCTGGCCTCGGACCGCGCCGGCTACATCACCGGCGCCGTCCTCGACGTGTACGGCGGGCAGCGGGCGATCGGCTGACGGCGGGGGCCGCCGGCCCGCCGCACCCGCCCGCGTCCGTGTCCGCGTCCGCGTCCGCTCCGGAGAAACGAAAGGGACCCGCCCCGTGAAGGTGCCGCCGCATCCCGGCCTCGACGGGAACACCGTCTACCTCGACCACAACGCCACCACCCCCGTCGACCCGAGGGTCGTGGAGGCGATGGGCCCCTGCCTCACGACCGGGTTCGGCAACCCCTCCAGTGGGCACACCTGGGCGGCGGAGCCCGCCGCGGCGCTCGCGCGGGCCCGCCGCCTGGTCGCGGCGCTCATCGGGGCGACGGCGGAGGGGATCGTGTTCACCGGGTCCGGGTCCGAGGCGAACAACCTGGCGCTGCGTGGCACGGTGCTCGCCGCCGGTGCCGACCGTCCGCGGGTGATCACCCAGGTCACCGAGCATCCCTCGGTGCTGGAGACGTGCCGCGCGCTGGGGCGGCTGCACGGGGTGCGGGTGACCTGCCTGCCGGTGGACCGGGAGGGCCGTCTGGACCCGGCCGTGCTGGCCGCCGCCCTGACCCCGGACACCGTGCTCGTCTCCGTCATGGCGGCCAACAACGAGACCGGCACGCTGCAGCCCGTGGCGGAACTCGCCCGGCTGGCCCGCGCGCGGGGCGCCCTCTTCCACTGCGACGCCGCCCAGGCCGCCGGGAAGGTCCCGCTGGACGTGGCCGCGCTCGGGGTGGACCTGCTGACGGTGGTGGGGCACAAGATGTACGCCCCGAAGGGGATCGCCGCCCTGTACGTGCGCCCGGGGCTGCGCCTGGAGCCCCTGGTGTACGGGGGCGGGCAGGAGGGCGGGCTGCGGGCCGGCACCGAGAACGTCGCACTCGCCGTGGCCCTGGGGGAGGCCGCCGGGCTGGCGGCCGCGGACCTCGCCGGCGGCGCGGGCGAGCGCACCGCGGCCCTCCGCGACCGGCTGTACGGGGCCCTGACCCGGGCGCTGCCGGGGCGGGTCCACCTCAACGGGTCCGCCCGCCACCGCCTGCCCACCACGCTGAACGTCGCCGTCGACGGCGTCCCCGGCCACGAGCTGCTCGCCGCGGTGCCCCGGATCGCGGCCTCCACCGGTTCCGCCTGCCACAGCGGCAGCCGCGCACCCTCCCCCGTCCTGCGGGCCATGGGCCTGGACGACGACCGCGCCCTGAGCGCCGTACGGCTGTCGGTCGGCCGCTGGACCACCGCGAACGACGTCGACCTGGCGGCCGCGCTGCTCACCTCGGCCGCCCGCGCCCTCGCCGCGCGCTCCGGCTCCCCCGCCTGACCCCGCCTGACCGCGCCGGCCCCGCCTGACCGCGCCCGCCGGGCGCGTCGCCGCCGGACTTGCGGGCCGCCCCCCGCCCGGTAGCGTCGACAGCAGGTGGGACCACCGCACGAAGGAGCAGGCGGATGGGCGTGAAACGGTGGATCGACGCCTGGCCGGTGTACCGGCAGCTCACCGGTACGGACCCGCTGGGCCGGGGCAAGGCCGCGCAGTCGGCCCGCTCGGCCGGGCTCGGGTCCCGTACGGACAGCGCCGACCAGGTGGTCGGCTCGGTGTGCCCCTACTGCGCCGTGGGCTGCGCGCAGCGCGTCTTCGTCAAGGACGGCGAGGTCGTCCAGATCGAGGGCAACCCGGACAGTCCCATCTCGCGCGGCCGCCTGTGCCCCAAGGGCTCGGCCAGCAAGCAGCTCGTCACCGGCCCGCAGCGGGAGCAGCGGGTGCTCTACCGCCCGCCGTACGGCACCGCCTGGCAGGAACTCGACCTGGACACGGCCATGGACATGGTCACCGACCGGGTGCTCGACGCACGGCGCAAGGGCTGGCAGGACACCGACGAGGACGGGCGGCAGCTGCGCCGAACCATGGGCCTGGCCAGTCTGGGCGGGGCGACGCTGGACAACGAGGAGAACTACCTCATCAAGAAGTTGTTCACCGCCCTCGGCGCCCTGCAGATCGAGAACCAGGCGCGTATTTGACACTCCGCCACGGTTCCCGGTCTGGGAGCCTCGTTCGGACGTGGCGGCGCCACGGACTACCAGCAGGACCTGATCAACTCCGACTGCATCGTCATCATGGGCTCCAACATGGCCGAGGCCCATCCGGTCGGGTTCCAGTGGGTCATGGAGGCCAAGGCGCGCGGCGCCAGGGTCATCCACATCGACCCGCGGTTCACGCGGACGAGCGCGCTCGCGGACCAGCACGTCACCATCCGGGCCGGCACCGACATCGCGTTCCTCGGCGGCGTGATCAACCACATCCTCACGCACGGCCTGGACTTCCGGGAGTACGTGGAGGCGTACACCAACGCGCCCTTCCTGCTGAGCGAGCGCTACCAGGACACCGAGGACCTGGACGGGCTGTTCAGCGGCTACGACCCGCACACCGCCGCGTACGACGCGTCGAGCTGGACCTACGCGAGCGTCCCCGTGGAGGAGCGGCCCGGGCACCACCTGAAGGAGGTGTCCGCCCCCTTCCAGCACGGCGCGGGCGGCCCGTTCATCGAGGGGGCCGAGGGCGGGATCGAGTCCGACCCCACACTGGAGCACCCGCGCTGCGTGTTCCAGGTGCTCAAGCGGCACTTCTCCCGCTACACCCCCGAGATGGTGGAGCGGATCTGCGGGGTGCCGCAACCGCTCTTCCTGGAGGTCTGCCGCGCCTGGACGGAGAACTCCGGCCGGGAGCGCACCGCCGCGCTGGTGTACAGCGTCGGATGGACCCAGCACTCGGTGGGCGTCCAGTACATCCGGGCCGCGTCGATCATCCAGCTGCTGCTGGGCAACATCGGCCGCCCGGGCGGCGGGATCTTCGCCCTGCGGGGCCACGCCAGCATCCAGGGCTCCACGGACGTGCCCACCCTCTTCAACCTGCTGCCGGGCTACCTGCCGATGCCCGACATCACCCACGAGGACCTGGCCACCTACCTGGACGGGGTCCGCGGCCGGGGGCAGAAGGGCTTCTGGGGCGCCGCCGACGCGTACACCGTCTCGCTGCTCAAGGAGTACTGGGGCGACGCCGCGACGGCGGAGAACGACTACTGCTTCGACTACCTGCCCCGGATCAACGGCGACCACGGCACCTACCGCACCGTGATGGACATGGTCGACGGCGGCAAGGTCTTCGGCTACTTCCTGCTCGGGCAGAACCCCGCGGTCGGCTCGGCGCACGGCCGGCTGCAGCGCCTGGGCATGGCGAACCTCGACTGGCTGGTCGTGCGCGACCTCACCATGATCGAGAGCGCCACCTTCTGGAAGGACGCGCCGGAGATCGAGACCGGGGAGATCGTCACCGAGGAGTGCCGCACCGAGGTGTTCTTCTTCCCCGCGGCCTCGCACGTGGAGAAGGCGGGCACCTTCACGCAGACGCAGCGCATGCTCCAGTGGCGCGACCAGGCGGTCGAACCGTCCGGGGACCAGCGGTCGGAGCTGTGGTTCTTCCACCGGCTGGGCGTGCTGCTGAAGGAGAAGCTGGCCGGTTCGGCCGACGAGCGCGACCGACCCCTGCTGGACCTGGCCTGGGACTACGAGACGGAGGGCGAGGAGCCTTCCGCGGCGGACGTGCTGCGCCACATCAACGGCATCGACCTGCGCACCGGCCGGACGGTCGACGGCTACCTCGACCTGAAGGCCGACGGCACCACCGCCTGCGGCTGCTGGATCTACAGCGGCGTCTACGCGAACGAGACCAACCAGTCCCGGCGCCGGACCTCCCGCTTCGAGACGGGCCCGTACGACGCCGAATGGGGCTGGACATGGCCCCTCAACCGCAGGGTGCTGTACAACCGCGCCTCCGCCGACCCGCAGGGACGGCCCTGGAGCGAGCGGAAGAAGCTGGTCTGGTGGGACACGGCGGCGGGTGAGTGGACCGGCCGCGACACCCCGGACTTCGAGAAGCACAAGCCGCCGGACTACCGGGCGCCAAGGGGCGCGTCGGGCGTCGAGGCGCTCGACGGCGACGACCCGTTCATCATGATGCGCGACGGGAAGGGCTGGCTGTTCGCCCCGACCGGGCTCGCGGACGGCCCGCTGCCCACGCACTACGAGCCGCACGAGTCGCCGATGCGCAACCTGCTCTACGGCCAGCAGGGCAACCCGGTGCGCAAGGTCTACGGCCGCCCCGACAACCCGTCCAACCCCTCCCCGCCCGAGGCGCACTCCGAGGTGTTCCCCTATGTGTTCACCGCGGCCCGGCTGACCGAGCACCACACGGCGGGCGCGATGAGCCGGCAGCTGCCCTACCTGGCGGAACTCCAGCCGGAGTTGTTCGTGGAGGTCTCGCCGGAGCTGGCGGCCGAGCGGGGGCTGCGCCACCTGGACTGGGCGCATGTGATCACCAGCAGGACCGCGGTCGACGCGCGCGTGATGGTGACCGACCGGATGGCGCCGCTGCGCGTCGACGGACGGGTCGTCCACCAGGTCTGGATGCCGTACCACTGGGGCCAGACCGGGCTCACCAAGGGCGACGTGGTCAACGACCTGATCGGCGTGGTGGCCGACCCGAACGTGTTCATCCAGGAGAGCAAGGTGCTGACCTGCGACGTCCGGCCCGGGCGGCGCCCGCGGGGGCCCGAACTGCTCGCGTACGTCGAGGACTACCGCCGCCGCGCCGGCATCACGACGGAGACCGGCACCCGCATAGCGACGGCCGGCGGCCACGCCGAGCGGGCACACATCGAACCGGACCGGCCGGAGGAGCCGTCATGACGCAGGACAACAGCTTCCACGGGCCGCTCGCGGACCCCGCAGGGAACGCCGGACACAGCGACCACCCGCCGCGGGTGGGCTTCTTCACCGACACCTCCGTGTGCATCGGCTGCAAGGCGTGCGAGGTGGCCTGCAAGGAGTGGAACGCCATCCCGGAGGACGGCATCGACCTGCTGGGCATGTCGTTCGACAACACCGGGATGCTG
This sequence comes from Streptomyces sp. NPDC005722, assembly GCF_040630935.1. Classification (NCBI taxonomy): domain Bacteria; kingdom Bacillati; phylum Actinomycetota; class Actinomycetes; order Kitasatosporales; family Streptomycetaceae; genus Streptomyces; species Streptomyces sp. NPDC005722. The sequence goes on along the minus strand of NZ_JBEXYN010000014.1, from coordinate 118,337 downwards.
GGCGCGAGTTCGTGGCGGCACGTCGCCTTCATCGAGCAGCAGCGCCCGCTCGGCCGGCAGGACGCGGGGCTGGCCGACCTGCCCGTCGGCCCGTCCAGCACGGAAGGGACGGCCGAGGTGGTGGCCGACGCCCTGGAGGTCGCCAAGCGGGGCGGCGGCGACCTCGGCACCGCCCCGGTGGACCTGGGCTTCCCCTCCTTCGACCTGCCCGGCGCGGGGACGGGCGCCGAGGCCCGCACCGAGTTCCGCTGGCTGATGTCCTCCGACGTGTGCAAGCACTGCACGCACGCCGGCTGCCTGGACGTGTGCCCCACCGGCGCGCTGTTCCGCACCGAGTTCGGCACGGTCGTCGTCCAGCCCGACATCTGCAACGGCTGCGGCTACTGCGTGTCCGGCTGCCCCTACGGCGTCATCGACCGGCGGCCCGACGACGGCCGGGCGTGGAAGTGCACGATGTGCTACGACCGGCTCCGGGGCGACCTGGAACCGGCCTGCGCCAAGGCCTGCCCCACCGACTCCATCCAGTTCGGCCCCCTCGACGAACTGCGCGAGCGCGCCGACCGGCGCCTGGCGCAGCTGCACGAGGCCGGGGTCACCGAGGCGCAGCTCTACGGCCGCGACCCGGACGACGGGGTGGGCGGGGACGGCGCGTTCTTCCTGCTGCTGGACGACCCGGAGGTGTACGGGCTGCCGCCGGACCCGGTCGTGCCCACCCGCGACCTGGCGTCGATGTGGAAGCACGCAGGCGTGGCGGCGTCGGCGCTGCTGGCGGCCTCGGCCGCGGTGTTCCTCGGCGGGGTGCGGCGGTGACCCGCGACGGGGCCGGGCGCGGTGGCCGGGGCGGCCGCGACGACGACGGGAGCCGCGAGCGCCCCATGGTTCCGAAGGCGACGTTCCGCTCCTACTACGGGCGTCCGGTGCTCAAGCCGCCCGTGTGGGAGTGGAAGATCCCGGCGTACCTGTTCACCGGCGGGCTGTCGGCCGGCGCGGCCCTGCTCGCGGCGGGCGCGGACCTGACGCGGCGGCCCGCGCTGGCCAGGGCGGGCCGGGTCGGCGGCTTCGGCGCCCTGTTGGTGAGCATGTACCTGCTGGTCGCGGACCTCGGACGGCCGGAACGCTTCCTCCACATGCTGCGGGTGGCCAAGCCGAGTTCGCCCATGTCGGTGGGCACCTGGATCCTCGTCGCCTACAGTCCCGGCAGCGCGCTGGCGGCGGCGGCCGAGGTGCTGCCCGCGGGCGTACGCGGCACACTCCCCGGGAGGCTGCTGCGCGTCGCCGCGCGCCCGGCGGGGCTGTCGGCGGCCCTCCTCGCCCCGGGAGTCGCCTCGTACACGGCGACGCTCCTGTCGCAGACGGCGGTCCCGGCGTGGCACGACGCCCGCCGCGAACTGCCCTTCGTCTTCACCGGCTCCGCGGCGGCGAGCGGCGCGGGCCTGGGCATGCTGCTGGCCCCGGTGGCCGAGGCGGGCCCCGCCCGGCGGCTCGGCGTGCTCGGCGCGGCGGCCGAACTCGTCGCGGCGCGGCTCATCGACCGCCGCCCCGGCCTGGTGACCGAGGCCTACACCACCGGCCTCCCGCACCGGCTGCGCCGGGCCTCCGAGTGCCTGACCCTCGGCGGCGCGCTCACCGCGCTGACCCTCGCCCGCCGCAACCGCGCCGCGGCGGCCGTGGGCGGCCTCGCCCTGATGGCGGGCAGCGTGCTGCAACGTTTCGGCACGTTCGAGGCGGGCGTGGTGTCCACGAAGGACCCGGCGTACGTGGTGAAGCCGCAGCGCGAACGCCTCGAGGCACGCGCCGAGGCAGGCGCCGAGGCCGACGGGAGCCCCGGCGGGGGGTGAGCTGCCGGTTAGGTCACACCGCGCGACGCACCCCGGCGCCGGACGTTGGCACGAGGTCAGGCCGCGGCTGTGCCTTGGCCGACCTGGCCGCGTCGACGTCCCGCCGACAGGCGGCCAGGCCCGGTACGGGTCCGCGGTGACGGGGCGTGTCGCGGTGAGCGCCCGGTACGGGGCGTCGGGCTCAGCCTGGGCAGGTACCGCGTCGGCCCGCGCCGATCTCGGCCGCGGTCAGGGCGGCGGCCCTGCGGGCGACCGCGTCCGCGTGCTCGGGGAAGGCGGACCGGCACCCTCGATCGGGTCCCGCCCGGCGAGCAGGTGCCGATGGTGCCCGCGCGGCGCCTCCACCTCGTCGACCTGCCGGGCGAGGAGCCGGCCGATCTCGGGCAGGCCGAGCCCCGGCGTCCGCGGGACGAGGATCTGCTGCGGCCGCAGGAGTCGCGCCTCCCCGTAGGAGCGGAGACCTCCGTTGCCCGCCCTGACGGGCGACAGCAGTCCGGTCTCGTCGTGGTGCCGCGAGGTCCGGGCGACCTGCGCGATCGGCCACTCCATCGCCGCTCCCTCACGACCGCTTCCTCGGGCCGTTCCCTCCGGCCCTGGTCAGGACGGTGGAAGTCGCCGCTGCGGCAACCGCGAGCCCCGGACTCGGCATGCCGGGCCCCCGGGACGCCGCGCCCGGTGTGGCGGGAGCGCCCCCGGGCCGCAGCCGCCGTACCCTGGGCAGCATCCAGGCCAGAGCGAAGGTGCTGCTGATGGACCGCGACCAGACCTCCACCGCTCCCTCCCCGTCCGCCGCCGACGCACGCAGGCACGTGCCCCGCACGGACGCGCTGCTGGCGGATCCCCGGCTCACCGCGGCGGCGCAGCGGCTCGGGCGAACCGTGGTGAAGGAGGCGGTGGCCCGGGTGCAGGAGCGGGCGCGGGCCGGTGAGGTGCCCGTCGACGGGCTCGCCGAACTCGCCGTCGCCGCGCTCCCGGCGACCGCCGCGGGGCTGCGTCCGGTCCTCAACGCCACCGGGGTGCTGCTGCACACCAACCTCGGTCGGGCCCCGCTGTCGCGGGCGGCCCGGGACGCCGTGCTCGCCGCCTCCGGGACCACGGACGTGGAGCTGGACCTGGAGACCGGCGCGCGCTCCCGCAGGGGCCGGTCCGCGCTGGCGGCGCTGCTGCGCCAGGTGCCCGCCGCCGAGGCGGCGCACGTGGTCAACAACGGCGCCGCGGCGCTGGTGCTGGCGGCGACGGCGCTGGCGCGGGGGCGCGAGATCGTCGTCAGCCGCGGTGAGCTGGTGGAGATCGGGGACGGTTTCCGGCTGCCCGACCTGCTGGTCTCGACAGGCGCCCGGCTGCGCGAGGTGGGGACGACCAACCGGACCTCGCCGGAGGACTACGCCGCGGCCGTCGGGCCGGACACCGGGTTCGTCCTGAAGGTGCACCCCTCCAACTTCCGCATCACCGGCTTCACCCGCGAGGTGCCCGTCGCGGAGCTGGCGCGGCTCGGCGTGCCCGTGGTGGCCGACATCGGTTCGGGGCTGCTCGTCCCCGACCCGGTGCTGCCGGACGAACCCGACGCGACCGGGTGGCTGCGCGCGGGGGCCTCCCTGGTCACCGCGAGCGGCGACAAGTTGCTGGGGGGTCCGCAGTGCGGCCTGCTGCTGGGCCGCGGCGACCTGGTGCGGCGGCTCGCCCGGCATCCGCTGGCCCGCGCCCTGCGCGTCGACAAATTGACACTGGCGGCGCTGGAGGCGACCGTACACGGCCCCGAGACCCCGACCCGGGCGGCCCTGCACGCCGACCCCGCACGGCTGCGGCACCGCGCCGGACGCCTCGCCGCCGAACTGCGCGCGCACGGCTTCGACAGCACGGCGTGCGACACGCAGGCGGTCGTCGGCGGCGGCGGGGCGCCCGGCGTCACGCTGCCCAGCGCCGCCGTGTCGCTGCCCGCCGGGTACGCCGCGCTGCTGCGGCGGGCCGATCCTGCGGTGCTGGCCCGCGTGGAGGACGGCCGGTGCCTGCTCGACCTGCGGGCCGTGCCGGAGGAGGCGGACGAGGAGCTGGCGGTGGCCGTGCGCCGGGCCGGCGTCCTGCCGGGGACCGGGGGCTGACGTGTACGTCGTCGCCACCGCGGGCCACGTCGACCACGGCAAGTCGGCGCTGCTGCGCGCCCTGACGGGCATGGAGCCCGACCGGTGGGCGGAGGAACGGCGGCGCGGCATGACGCTCGACCTCGGGTTCGTGTGGACGCGGCTCCCCGGCGCCGGAGACTTCGCCTTCGTGGACGTACCCGGGCACGAGCGCCTGGTGGGCAACATGCTGGCCGGTGTCGGCCCGGTCCCCGCGGTGCTGTTCGTGGTCGCCGCCGACCAGGGCTGGCAGCCGCAGTCCGAGGAGCACCTGGCCGTCCTGGACGCCCTCGGCGTACGGCACGGCGTCCTCGCCGTCTCGCGCTGCGACCTGGCCGACCCCGGCCCGGCGCGCAAGGAGGCGGCGGCCCGCATCGCCGAATCCTCCCTCGGCGAGGTGGAGTGCGTGGCCGTCAGCCCCGTCACGGGCGCCGGCCTCGACGAGCTGCGGGCGGCCCTGGTCCGGCTGGCGGGCACGCTGCCGCCGGCCGATCCGGCGGCGGACGTACGGCTGTGGGTCGACCGCGCCTTCACGGTGCGGGGCCGCGGCACCGTCGTCACCGGGACGCTCGGCGCGGGCACCGTACGGGTCGGCGACCGGCTGCTCCTCGCCCGCGACGGGCGGCCGTTGCGGGTACGGGGGCTGGAGTCCCTGAAGGAGCCGCGGCAGGAGGCCGCCGCGGTGGCCCGGGTGGCGGTCAACGTGACGGGCCCCGGCGCCGGTTCCGTACGGCGCGGCGACGCGCTGCTGACCCCGGACCGCTGGCTGACCACCGACCTCGTCGACGTGCGGCTGCGCGGCGACGCCGCCGGCGACCTGCCCCGCGAGCTCATGCTGCACGCCGGTTCGGCGGCGGTGCCGGTGACGGTCCGTCCGCTCGGCGACGACAGCGCGCGCCTGCGGCTGGCGTCGGCGCTGCCTCTGCGGGTCGCCGACACCGCCCTGTTGCGCGACCCGGGGCGGCACCGCGTCCCGGCGGGACTCACCGTGCTCGACGTGCGTCCGCCCCGGCTGACCCGCCGCGGCGCGGCCGCGGCCCGCGCCGGTGAGCTGAGCTCCCTGCCCGACGTCGCGGACGGTGCGGCGGAACTGCGCCGCCGGGGGCTGGTCCGGCGCACCGAACTGCTCGCCATGGGCGTCCGGCCGCCGGGCGGGGCGGTGGCGGGCGACTGGCTGGCGGACCCGGGCCACTGGGCCGCGCTGCGCGACCGGTTGTGCGAGGCCGTCGAGGAGCACGCCGTACGCAACCCCCTGGAGCCGGGCATGCCCCTGGAGGCGGCCCGCCAAGCCCTCGGCCTGCCGGAACGCGCCCTGGTGGAGGCGCTCGCCGGGTCCGTACCGGGGCTGCGGCAGGGCGACGGACGGCTGTACGGGAGCCACACGCGCCCGACGCTGCCGCCCGGCGCCCGGGCCGGCGTCGAGGCGGTACGGGCCGACCTGGCGCGTACGCCGTTCCGTGCGCCGGAGGCCGAACGGCTGGAGCAGCTCGGGCTGACCCCGAAACTGCTCGCGGCGGCCGAGGCGGCGGGGGCGCTGCTGAGGATCGGCGAGGGCATCGTGCTGCTGCCGGGCGCGGACGCGCGGGCGGCGGCCGTACTGGCGCAACTGGAGCAGCCGTTCACCGCGAGCGAGGCGCGCCGGGCGCTGGACACCACCCGCCGGGTCGTCATCCCGCTCCTGGAGCACCTCGACCGGCAGGGCCGCACCGTACGCCTGGACGGCGCGCTCCGGCGCTGCGCGCGGTCCCCGGGGAGGGCGACGTGACCGGCGCCGGCGTACGGGGGCGGCGGGCCGGCCGGCGGAGACGGACGGGAATCGAACCCGCCTGCCCGAGTTGCTCGGACACCTCGGTTTTGAAGACCGGGAGGGCCACCAGGCACCCTGACGTCTCCCTGCCGTGCCGGATGCCCATGGAACCTCCGGCCCCCACCCAAGTCAACGCGCCACACGGCGGCGTCGCCCGGAGCCGGGCGACCGCCGTGCCGGCGCCCACCGCGGAAGGACCACAGCGACCATGACGGGAACCGGAACCGGCGTCCGGCAGGACAGCGTGCGGCTGACGCAGTACGCCCACGGCGGCGGCTGCGCCTGCAAGATTCCCCCGGGGGAGCTGGAGGAGATGGTGGCCGGGCTGACCCCCGGGAGCCCGGTGGGCCCCCCGGGCGGTGACCTGCTCGTCGGCCTGGACACCGGTGACGACGCGGCCGTCGTCCGGCTGCCCGGCGGGCGAGCGGTGGTGACCACCGCGGACTTCTTCACCCCGGTGGTGGACGACCCCTACGACTGGGGCCGGATCGCCGCCGCCAACGCCCTCTCCGACGTGTACGCGATGGGCGGCACTCCGCTCGTTGCGGTCAACCTGCTGAGCTGGCCGCGGGACCTGCTGCCGCTGGAACTGGCCCGGGAGGTGCTGCGGGGCGGGCTGGACGTCGCCACCCTGGCGGGCTGCGTCGTGGGAGGCGGCCACAGCGTCGACGACCCGGAGCCGAAGTACGGGATGGCCGTCACCGGCACCGCCGACCCGGACCGCCTGCTGCGCAACGACGCGGGACGGGCGGGGGTGCCGCTGTCGCTGACCAAGCCCCTGGGGCTGGGCGTGCTCAACAACCGCCACAAGACGACCGGGGAGGTCTTCCCGCAGGCCGTGGAGACCATGACCACGCTCAACCGGGACGCCGCCGAACGGGCGCTGGCGGCGGGCGCGGTGTGCGCGACCGACGTGACCGGCTTCGGGCTCCTGGGCCACCTGTACAAGCTCGCCCGCGCCTCCGGGGTGAGCGCCGTCGTCCACGCCTCGGCGGTCCCCTACCTCGACGGGGCCAGGGAGGCCGCGGCGGCGGGCCACGTGAGCGGCGGCACCCGCCGCAACCTCGCCTGGGTCGCCCCGCACACCGACTTCGGCGCCGCGGACGAACTGACCCGGCTGCTGCTGGCGGACGCCCAGACGTCGGGGGGCCTGCTGGTGGCCGGTGAGGTGCCGGGCGCGCCGGTCGTCGGGGAGCTGGTCCCGGCCGGCGAGCACCGGCTCGTGGTCCGCTGACGGAGCCGCTGACCGGAGGCCGTGGACCTGAGGCCGTGGACCTGAGGCCGTGGACCTGAGTACGCGAAGTCCGGTCCGCCGGAACAGTGGTTGTTACACTGTTTCTCCGGACTCGCCCATCAGCCCGGAGCACACCGTGACCATCACCCACGCCGACGTACGGGCCGCGGCCGCCCGCATCGCCGGGCACACCCGCCCCGTCACGCTCACCCCCGTGGACCCGGGGGCGTTCGGCGCCGCCGTACAGGGCTGGCTGGCGCTGGAGTCCATGCAGCACACGGGGTCCTTCAAGGCCCGCGGCGCCTTCAACTTCGTGCGGAGCCACGTCGAGCGGGACGCCATGCCCGAGGCGGGCGTGGTCATAGCCTCCGGCGGCAACGGGGGCCTGGCCTGCGCCTGGGCCGCGGCCCGGCACGGCGTGGCCGCCACGGTCTTCGTCCCCGAGACGGCGCCCGCGGTGAAGGTCGCGAAGCTGCGCGAGCTGGGCGCCGCCGTGCGCCAAGCCGGCAGCGAGTACGCCGAGGCCCTGGAGGCCTCGCAGAAGTACGCAGCCGAGAGCGGCGCCCTGGAGTCCCACGCCTACGACCATCCGCTCATCGCCGCCGGGGCGGGGACCCTGATGGAGGAGATCGCAGCGGCGCTCCCCGGTCTGGACACGGTGGTCGTCGCGGTCGGGGGCGGCGGGCTGTTCGCCGGGGTCGCGGCGTCCGCGCTGGAGCACGGGGTGCGGGTCGTGGCGGTCGAGCCCGAGGGCTCGTGCGCGCTGCACGCCGCGGTCGCGGCCGGCGAGGTGGTGGACGTACCCGTGCGGTCCGTCGCGGCCGACTCCCTGGGCGCGCGACGCGCCTCCGGCACGGCCCTGGAGTGGGCGCTCAAGGACGGCGTACGTTCCGTCCTCGTCCCCGACGAGGCGATCGTCGCGGCCCGCCGCACCCTGTGGGACCACCGCCGCCTCGCCGTCGAGCACGGCGCCGCGACGGCGCTCGCCGCCCTCACCTCCGGCGCCCACCGCCCCGCCCCCGGCGAGCGCGTCGCCGTCGTCGTCTGCGGGGCCAACACGGACCCCTCCGACCTGGTCCGCGCCTCCTGAGGACGCGGGGGTGATCGACCGGCCCACGGGAGGTGTTCCGTGGGCCGCCGCCATGACGGACCGGTCGCCGGCGCACGACGCCGTGGAGCAGCGGGACGCGGAGGCCCCGGCCCGGCTGTTGACCCACCGACGGTGCCGATCCGGACGAGGCGGCACATGCGCGCAAGGCGCCCCGCGTACACCTGCCCCGCGGCCGCGGGGCGTCAGCGGGGGGCGGCCGGGAGGTGGTCGGCGCGGGCGGCGTGGATGAGGGCGCGCAGCGCCTCGTAGTAGACCTCGTGGTCGACCAGGACGGGGAGGACCACGTTCATCGCGCCGGTGAGCGTGGGGAAGTCCTCGGGGTCGAGCGCGGCCAGGGCCGTGCGGGCGGAGGCGAGGACCTTCTTCTCGTCGCGGTGGTCGCCGAAGGCGACCGCGCCGAGGGTGAGCAGGTAGAGCCTGCGGTAGACGCGGATGGCCGTGTCCGCGTCCATGCCGGCGGCGATGCTGTGCGCCATCTGCGGCTCGACGAGCCGGCCCAGCATCTGCGGGCCGAGCCAGGAACGCCCGGCGCGCAGCGCCACCAGCCCGGGGTGCCGGCTGAGCAGGCGGTACAGGCCGGTGAAGCGGGTCTCCGTCGCCGCGGCCCAGTCGCCGGCCGGCGGCACCAGGGGGAGCGAGGCGGCGAGGTGGTCGGCGCAGGCGCTCAGCAGCCCGTCGAGGTCGCCGCAGCGGCGGAAGACGGTGGCGTGCGAGACGCCGAGGCGCTGGGCCACGACACGGAAGCTGAGCCCCGCGGGACCGTCCTCGTCGATGACGGAGATCGCCGTCTCCGCGACCGCGTCCAGGGTCGGCTGGTCGGCGGGCGCCTGCTTGCTCTTCACGCGCCACAGCGTATCGAGCGTCGTGTCACACGGTGACGACCTCGAAGGGCACCTTGCCGCGCGGCTCACCGTTGACCTGCAGTTCGAGGGCGTGCCCGCCGGGGTGGAAGACCCGGGTGCTGATCGGCTTGAAGGAGCGCGTGCCGGTGTGCTCGCTCCGCTCCCCCGGCTGGAGGGTGCGGGTCGTCAGCTTGTAGACCTTGGGCGCCGTGCTGCCGTTGGCCTTGCGGTAGTGCACGACGTAGTCGACGACGAGGCGCAGCGGCTCGTCGCCGTGGTTCTCCAGGGTGAAGTCGAAGCGCAGTTCACCACCCACGGTGACGACGGGCGCGGCCACGGAGGGCCCTTCGACGGTCAGCCCGGTCGCGGGCTCGAACCCCAGCAGCGCCAGGGCTCCCCGGTCGCCGCGCTTGACGGCGGTGCGGAGCGCGTGGCGGACGAGCCGGGGGGTGCGGGCGTCGGGCGCGGCCGACCACCGCCGGGCCGTCTCGACGGCCAGGTCCACCCGGGCGTGGCTGATGTCGTTGACGTGGTTGGCGACGGACCTGCGGACGTACTCCGAAGGGTCCTTGTAGAGCTCGCCCAGGATCGGCAGCGTCGCCTCGGGCCGGGCGAGGATCGCCGGTACGCGCACCGCCCACGGCAGGCGGGGGCGGGTCCCTTCGCTGGCCAGGCGGCGCACGTGCTCGTCCGGGTGCGCGGTCCACGCGGTCACGACGGCGAGCGCCCGGTCGAGGTCGGCGTTGAGCAGGCGGCGGATGGCGAACTCGGCGGTCAGGCGCGGCGTCAGCTCCGCCAGCAGGTGGAGCCCGTCCTCGAAGGCGGTGCCCTCGGAGGTGCCGGAGGCGAGGGCGGCCACGGCCTCGGTGACCGGCCAGATCATCCAGCCGGTGAAGCGCGGATCGGGCAGCGCGGCCCGTACGACGGCCTCGAGGCCCGCGGGATCCGCCGGGCCGGAGGCGAGCATCGCGTCCCGCAGGAGGTCGCTGCGCTCGCGCAATGCCAGTCCGTCGAGCGCCGGCAGGGTGTCGCGCACCGCGGCGGCCATCGGTGCCGCGCCGGCGGCGGCCAGGCAGTCGGCCAGTCCGGTGACGGCGGCGGGGCCGAGCAGTTCGTCCGCGGTGGGCACGGGCGTCTTCCTCCGGTTCCTTGTCGGTTCGTGACGGTTCGGGTCGGCGATTGTTCGAGCAGGCTGACCGGCAAACGGTCGAGCACTACGATCGCGGCGACTTCCCCGATCCCATCGCGTCCTGTTTGGTGCGCCAGGTCGCCTTGATCGCTGTGCGGCTCCTGATCGTGAAGTTGATCGACCCGACAGGGCGACAGGTCAATATAACACGGTCTAAAAAGGTGGCTCGTCAGCCGATCCCCATTTTCCCTGCGCGCCGTGAAGCCCCTCGGAGTGGAGTGGATCACCATAGGACTCACTCAATATGCGCCCTTGCGCCCAAGCCGTCAATGCCTCAGACGCCAGACGCCTGTGCTGCGCATTGGGGCTTTTCGCCAGAACGTTCTCCACCAAAGGGGTCAACCTTTCGTGATGCATCGCCAATTCCGGTGACTCCAAAAATCGAACGCCGGCAACAACGGCGGCCCCTACCACTCTCGAATCAGGGTCGTCAAAGTAGGCGGCAACACTCGAAAAAGCCTCCGGGTACATATTCCTTATATCGATGAAATCATGAAACGGCTCGGCCGGTGCACGGTTCCCCCACTCCCGAACGAACTGCTCCCGACCACTATTGACACAGAAGGCCACGTCGGCCAGCCACCTGAGAAGTTTGGCTCGAAGTGGAAATTTCCCCACTTCCCACAGAGGAGCAAGTGCCGCTCGACTCGACCGGCCGCCCAAAAGCGCGGCAACATACCTGAAAGCCGGCACGGTTGCGGAATACACCACCCCATCATTCAGAAGGGCGCTGTAAAGGTGATCGAGAGAACTCGTTACCGCCACAAATTCACCCGACACCAAGTCGCGAAGCTTGGCCGGAGCATCGGGGAAGGCGGAGCCATCGGCATTTTCGAGATAAGCCCACTCGACGAGATCGACAATCGCAGATGGATCCAAATTACCGTCGGCCACTCTCGCGACGATATCATAGCGGCCCGGCCCGTACGTCAGGCTTCTCCGACTTCCCTTCTCGCGGCCGTGGCGGGTGGTCACCATTGAAGCGGCAATTCAAGGGGCAAGATGAGTACGTCGACGGTAGTGGGAATTTCGAGAAATATCCGGAGGTGGAGCCTGACCGCCGGGCCCCGCGGGCCTCAGGCGCGGTCGCGGTCGGCGTAGCGGGCGCGCATGAGCGGGCTCGCGGCGGGGCCGGCCGCGTAGACGAAGGCCTCGCTGTCGTCGAGCCGGCGGCCCGTGGCGGCGTCGACCACGACCGGCTCGACCTCCTCGCCCGTCTCCGCGTCGACGAGGATCATGCTGCGTTCCTGCGGCGTGAGGCGGGCGTTGCCCCACGCGGCGAGGGCCACGACGACCGGGCGCAGTGAGCGTCCGAGGTCGGTGAGCAGGTACTCGTAACGGGTCGGGCCGGTCTGGTAGGGCCGCCGTTCCAGCAGCCCGTCCGCCACCAGGGTCTTGAGCCGGGTGGTGAGCATGCTCGACGAGATGCCGAGGTTCTCCTGGAACTGGTCGAAGCGCGTGTAGCCGTCGAAGGCGTCGTGCAGGATGAGCAGCGTCCACCACTCGCCCACGTGCCCGACGGTCGTCGACAGCGGGCACTCACGGTCTTCCAGCCGGATGCGGCTCACCATGTCGACCACCTCCGCGGGGTTGGTGCCAGGGTCGATGAACGCCGTCGCTTTCATGTTAGCAGCAACCCCGGCACCGCTCCGCCCGCCCGCCCGTCCGCCCGGGGCTCAGACCTCGATCACCAGGCGCTCGATGAGGCCGTCGCGCAGGGTGAACCGGTAGCGCAGGTCGACCGTTCCGCCCGGGAAGTCCCCTTCCAGGTGCTGGACGGCGACGTAGTGGCGCGCGTCGGCCTGCTCGGCGCCGACGAGTTCCGTGGTGTAGGTGTACTCGCTCGCGGCGGTCTCCAGCCATTCGCCGATCGCCGCCGTGCCGTGGCGGGTCGCGCCCTCGTCGGTCACGACCGCGTCGGCGGTGAAGGCCGAGACGGCGGTGGCGCTGTCACGGACGCGGTGGGCGGCCAGGTAACGGGTGATCACCTCGGGGAGGCCGGTGGTGGGGATGGACTGCGGGCCGGTGGTGCTCATGGCGGGTCCTGCCTTTCGGGGTCGGGGTGTTCGGGGGTGGAGGGGGTCAGAGGGTGGGGACGGTGCCGCCGTCGATGACGTGCTCGGCTCCGACGATGGCCGACGCGCGGTCGGAGACGAGGAAGGCCACCAGTTCGGCGACCTCCTCGGGTTCGTTGGGGCGGCCGAGGGGGATGCCGCCGAGGGAGTCCATCAGGCGCCCGAGGGCCGCGTCGGTCGTGATGCCCGCCTCGTGGGCGATGCGGTCGACGAGGGCGTCGGCGGCCGCCGTGCGGACGAAGCCCGGGGAGACGGAGTTGACGCGGACGCCGTGCGGGGCGACCTTTGGCCAGGCCCTTGCTGTAGGTCGCCAGGGCGGCCTTGGCCGCGGCGTAGGCGAGGGTGCCGTTCCACAGCGGCATGCGGCGCTGGATGGAGGTGACGTGGACGACGGCGCCCCCGCCGGAGCCGATCATGCCGGGGAGGAAACCGCGGTCGAGGCGGACGGCGGCGAGCAGGTTGGTGTTCAGCTCCTTCGCCCAGTCGTCCTCGCCCAGTGCCGCGAAGCCCCCGGCGGGTGCCTCGGAGTGACCGAGGTTGTTGACGAGGACGTCCAGCCCGCCCACCCGCTCTGTCACCTCGCCGACGACGGCGGCCGCCCCCTCGGGGGTGGTCAGGTCGGCCGCGACGAAGGTCTTCGGGTCGGCGTCCGGCGGCTCGCGGCGGGCCGTCACCAGGACCGTCGCACCGCTCGCGGCCAGCCGACGGGCGATGGCCGCGCCGACACCCTTGGTGCCTCCGGTGACCAGGGCTCGACGGCCGGCCAGTGATTCGTTCGGGGTGATGCTCACACTGCGCTCCGGGGTTACTGCTAGAACAGAAGTTATGACTTCGACCTTAGCACCCACTCGCGGTACCGCACCCCGCCGCCCTCGCCCGGCCCTCGCCGCGCCCTCGGCCCGGAGCCGCGGCCGTGGGCCGCTTCCGTTCCGGCCGGGTCGTGCCATCCTTGTGCCTTCCTCGTCCTCGCCCGGCGCGTGAGCCTGCGCCGGGGACCGCCGGGGCCACCGGGGGACCACACACATCCGCGGACGGACCGCACGGGATTTGTGTTGTCCGGGCGCGGGCGGGCCGTCTCCTGTACGTGGAGGCAGCGCGGTCGCCGGGCGGCCGCGCGGTCGTGGACAGCGAGACCGAGTAGGGAAGAGGCCACATGCGCAAGACGCACCGGAGCGGACCGGGCGCCGGGGTGGTGGCGGCGGCACGCTCGGGCGACCGGCGGGCCCTCGACCGGCTGGTGGCGGAGTGCCTGCCGCTGGTCTACAACATCGTCGGCCGGGCACTGAACGGCCATGCCGACGTGGACGACGTCGTTCAGGAGACGCTGTTGCGCATGGTGCGGGGGCTGTCGGAGCTGCGGGACCCGGCGGCGTTCCGGTCCTGGCTGGTGGCGATCACGATCCGGCAGGTCCGCGACCGTGAGCGGGACCGCGCCGTGGCGCGGCACCGCAGCGCGGAGCTGGAGGACGCCGAACGCATACCGGACCCGGCCCTGGACTTCGCGGGGCTGACGATCCTGCGTCTCGGGCTCACCGAGCAGCGCCGTGAGGTCGCCGAGGCCACCCGGTGGCTCGACGAGGACGACCGCGAGCTGCTGGCGCTGTGGTGGCTCGAGGAGACCGGGGAACTGGACCGGGCCGAACTGGCCGCCGCACTGGGCCTGTCGGACCGGCACGCGGCGGTGCGGGTGCAGCGCATGAAGAAGCAGATGGAGGCGTCCCGCGTCGTCGTCCGGGCGCTGGCCGCCGCGCCCGGCTGCGGCGAGTTGCGCGCGACGGCCGCCACCTGGGACGGTGTGCCGAGTCCGCTGTGGCGCAAGCGGTTCGCGCGGCACATCAGGGGGTGCGGAGCCTGCGTCGGGATGGAGGAGGGTCTGCTCCCCATGGACCGGCTGCTCAGCGGGCTGCCGCTGCTCGCGCTGCCCCCGGCGCTGGACCCGGGGCGGGTGGTCGCCGAAGTGACCGGACACGGCCTGAACGAGCCCGGCCTGACCGGGCACGGTCTGAACGAACACGGTCTGACCGGGCACGGCCTCACCACGCACACCGGGCCCGGGCAGACCCTCCCGGGACCGGCCACCAACGGGCACGCCGCCTCCGGCCCCGCGCGGGCGCCGCGTCCGGCCGGGCGCGGCGCCCACCGGGCCGCCGGCCGAACGGCGTCACGCGGAGTGCGGACCCCGGTCCTGGGCGCCGCGGCCGTCGCGGCGGTGGTGGCCACGGCGCTGCTGGCCGCCCACCTCATGAACGGTCCGTCGGCGGCGCCGGAGGCGGACGCGCTCCCTGCCGTCTCCTCACCCGCCGCCACGGCGGGGGCCACGACCTCGCGCCCCTCCCCCAGCCCGTCCCCCTCGCCCAGCCCGTCGAAGAAGCCCACGAAGAAGGCCGCGTCATCGAAGCCGACCCGGAAGGCCCCCGTGGTCCAGGTCGCCTCGACCGGCAAGAAGGGCGTCGGGGTGTGGACCTTCCCGGGGGTGGGCAAGGCCCTCGCCTCGTCGGGTGCGAGCTGGTACTACACCTGGTCCACGGGGCACCAGGACGTCGCCTCGCCGCCGTCGGGCCGGTTCGTCCCGATGATCTGGGGGCCCGCCTCCGTCACCCCGCAGAACCTGGCCCAGGCGAAGGCGCAGGGCCCGTACCTGCTCGGCTTCAACGAGCCCGACATGGCGCAGCAGTCGAACATGTCGGTGGAGCAGGCCCTTTCACTGTGGCCGAAGTTGACGGACGCCGGCCGGATCGTCGGCAGCCCGGCCGTCGCCACGAACGGGGCCACCCCCGGCGGGTGGCTCGACCGCTTCATGTCGGGCGCCGCGGCCAAGGGCTACCGCGTCGACTTCGTCACGCTCCACTGGTACGGCGGCGACTTCCGCACGGCGGAGGCCGTGTCCCAGCTGACGTCCTACCTGGAGGAGGTCCACCAGCGCTACCACAAGCCGATCTGGCTCACCGAGTACGCCCTGATCGACTTCTCCCACGGCACCCGCTTCCCCACGCCGGAGCAGCAGGCCGCGTTCGTCACCGCGTCCACCAAGGCGCTGGAGCAACTGCCCTACGTGCAGCGCTACGCCTGGTTCGGCCTGGGTGCCGACCCGGCCGAACCCAGCAGCGGCCTGTTCACCGACGGCACGCACACGACTCCCGCGGGCCGCGCCTTCCAGTCGGCCGGCTGAACACGCACAGGTGAAGGCCGCGCCGGCGACCGGGGGGGGTGGGTAGTCGCTGGCGCGGCCGTACTGCTCGGGTTCCCGGACGCGACGGGTTCATGCAGTCGGTCCCGAAAACGGGAAACCCTGTCCGGGCGGGGGCCGTTGGGGGAACCGGAGGGGTGTGCCATGAGGACGCGTCAAAGGGATCGTGACGTCCCCGGGCCGGATGCGGCCTGGAACGAGGTCGCGCCGGCGTTGTGGATGGGCGGGCACTACTGGACGGACCCGCGGGGCGAACTGCAACCGGCCGTGCCGGCCGACGAGTTCGACCCCGTCGTCAGTCTGTTCACGCGCTCCGGGCACGGCCCGGCGCCCGGCGTGGAGCACCTCGTGGCCGAGATCCCGGACGGCCCGCTCACCCCCGGGCAGATCGAGACGGTGCAGGGGCCGGCCCGCACGGTCGCCGGGGGCCGTGGCGAACGGGCGCCGCACGCTGGTGCGCTGCCACTCCGGCTACAACCGTTCCGGGCTGGTCGTCGCGCAGGCGCTGGTCGAGGGGGGTCTGCAAGTGACCGCCGCCGTCGCGCTCGTCCGCGAGCGGCGCTCGCCGTGGGCGCTCAACAACGGGACCTTCGTCGAGTACCTGACCGCGGGCCTGGGCGTGGCGCGGCTGCTCACCGGCCTGGACCCCGCCCTCGGATGACCGCCGCCGCTCCCCGTGGCCGCCCCCGGCTCCCGGTGGCGGGGCGAGCGGTCCGGCGCGTTACTGGAAGACATGCAGGCGACGACCCGCACCCCCGCCCCCCGGTCCGACGGCACGCCTCCCCGCGGCAGGGTGTACCCGTGACGCGCCGCGACGGCTTCGGGCCCGCGCACGGCGTGCTCTGCGGGGCGGCCGCCGGTGCGGCGGGCACGACGGCGCTCAACACCGTGGGCTACCTGGACATGCTGCTGCGCGGCCGTGCCGCCAGCACCGCCCCGGAGACGACCGTCGAGCGGCTCTCCGAGACCACGCACGTGCCGATCCCCGGCGACGACGTCGCCCGCCGCAACCGCACCTCGTCCCTGGGCGCCCTCACCGGCATCGCGGCCGGGGCCGGCATGGGCGCGACGCTGGGCCTGGCACTGGCCTGCGGCTGGCGGCCGCAGACCGTGCTGCTGACGGCGACGGCGACCGTGGGCGCGCTGATCGGGACCAACGGGCCGATGACCGTGCTGCGGGTGACCGATCCGCGCACCTGGTCGCGCTCGGACTGGATCTCCGACGTCGTGCCGCACGTGGCGTACGCCCTGGTCACGACCGCCGTCCTCACAGGGCTCCGGGCGGGACGCGTACGTATTCCGCGATGAGGGCCAGCAGCGCCGTGAGCGCGGCGCCGGGGCGGCGCACCGAGGAGTAGGCGACGCCCATCGACCATTCCAGGGGCGTTCCCGCGACGGGGCGCACCCGTACGCCGGGGTCGCCTGCGGCGACCGCGAAGGACGGCATCACGGCCACGCCCAGGCCCTGCCGGACGTAGTCGGCGGTCGTGGTGATGTCCGTGACCTCGATGACGACGAAGCGCTCCAGCCCGGCGGCGGCGAAGGCCCGGTCGACGACCAGGCGGTTGCCGAAGCCGACCGGCGAGTCGATGAAGGGCTCCCCCGCCAGGTCGGCGAGGTCCACGGCGGACCCGCTCCCCGCCGGGTGGCCGGCGGGCAGGACCGCCACCAGCGGCACCGTGGCCAGGGACCGGATGGTCAGTCCGGCCGGCGGCCTGCCGGGCAGCGAGACGAACGCGACGTCCAGCTCCCCGTCGGTCAGGGCCTGGGCGAGGCCCACGGAACCGCCGATCGGTGCGATGAGGCGGATGCCGACCTGGGGGTGGTCTGCGTGGAAGCGTCCGAAGAGTCCCGGCAGGTCGAGGATGGCGATCGAGGTCATCGTGCCGACCCGCAGGGTGCCGCGCAGCCCTCCGGCGACCTGGCCGACGGCGTCCCGGGCGGACTGTGCGGCGGCCAGCGTGGCCCGCGCCTCGGGGAGCAGCGCGTCACCGGCGGCGGTGAGGGCGACCTGCTTGGACGTGCGCTCGAACAGCGGCGCCCCGAGCTCCCGCTCCAGGGCCCGGACGGCCGCGGACACCCCGGACTGCACGACGTGCAGCCGGCGGGCGGCGCGGGTGAAGTTCAGCTCCTCGGCGACGGCGAGGAAGTACTCCAGGTGACGGAGTTCCATGACTGACCATCCATCAGGCGGATCGATCCGAGCACGAATCATCGTTGGACGAGATGCTAGCGCCCGGCGCACTCTTTGAGGGTTCAATCATTTCGTCCGCCCAGGAGAAGATGTGTCCCCGCAGACGGCCACCGCACGCCGCGCCACCAGGTCCGCCACCCACGCCGGCGCCACCGCCCGTCCTCCCGTCCGTTCCACCCGCCGGAGCCCCCTCGGGCACGGCTCCGGCTTCTGGGTCATCGCCTTCGCCTTCTTCGCCGCCATGGCCTTCGCCGCCGTCCCGGCCCCGCTGTGGGTGCTCTACCAGGCCCGCGAGGGATTCTCGACCTTCATGGTCACGGTTGCCTTCGCCGCGTACGCGCTCGGGGTCGTCGTGAGCCTGTTCCTCGCCGGGCACGTCTCGGACTGGCTCGGCCGGCGCCGCGTCCTGCTGCCCGCCGTGATCGTCGAGGCCCTGTCGGCGGTGATGTTCCTGACGTCCACCTCACTCGGCGTCCTGATAGCCGCCCGTGTCGTCTCCGGCCTGGGCGTCGGGATGATCACGGCCACCGCCACCGCACACCTGTCGGAACTGCACACCGCCGCGCGGCCGCACGCGGGCCGGGGCCGCTCCGACCTGATCTCCACCACCGCCAACATGGGCGGCTTCGCCGTGGGCCCGCTGGTCTCCGGACTGCTCGCCCAGTACGTCGGCGCGCCGCTGCGCACCCCCTACCTGGTCTTCCTGGGACTGCTGCTGATCGCCGCCGCCGGGGTGGCGCTCGTGCCGGAGACCGTGGAACTGGCCGAGGAGCGCCCCGCCTACCGGCCGCAGCGCGTCTCGGTGCCCTCGGCGACGCGCCCGGCGTTCTTCGCCGCTTCCGGGGCGACGCTGGCGGCCTTCGCGGTGCTGGGCCTGTTCACCTCGCTGGGGCCCGCGTTCGTCTCAGGCACGCTGCACCATCCGTCGCGCGCGCTGGCCGGTCTCGTTCCGTTCCTGATCTTCGGGACCGCGGCCGGCGCCCAGGCGCTGCTGCTGCGGGTCTCCGCCCGGGGCCAGATGGCGACCGGCCTGGCCTTGATGGTGGCCGGCCTGGCCGCGGTGACGGCGGCCGTGTGGCTGCCGAGCCTCGGCCTGTTCGTGGCGGGCGGCATGGCGGCGGGTGCCGGTGCCGGGGTGCTCTTCAAGGGCACCGTGTCCACGGTGGTCTCCCTCGCGGAGCCGCACCGCCGCGGCGAGGCCCTCGCGGGCCTGTTCCTGGCCGCGTACATCGGCCTGTCGGTGCCCGTCCTCGGGCTCGGCGTCGGCACGCTGTACGTCTCCCAGCGCCTGGCGCTCCTCGGCTTCGCCGCGGTGCTCGTCGCGATCTGCGCCGCCGTCAGCCGCCGCCTCCTGCGCCGCTGACCTCCGCCTCCCCGGCGGCGGAACCCCGATCCGCCGCCGGGACGCCGGGCGGCACGGGATTCAGGCAGGCGTTGCCGGGGGTTCCCCGCGCTCTGCCCGGCGTTCACCCGGGCGGAGGAGCGTACCGGGGGTCCGTGCACACACCACCCGTTCAGGAGAGCCGCCGTGTGCCAGCCTGGAACCTGTGGAACCTGTGAAGACAGCCACGAACCGTCCCCGGTGCCGCCGGCGGCGGCCGCGGAGGCGTCCGGCCCGGGCCGGCGGGCCCTGCTGATGGCGAGCGGGATCGTCGGCGCGGCGGGCATCCTGACGCTCACGCCGGTGACCTTCGCCGAGGCGGCCGAGGCCGGTACGCCGGAGGGCGGCGAGGTCACCAAGGTGATCACCGGTCATCTGGACACCGGTGTCAGCGACTTCGTGTACCTGCCGGTCGAGGTCCCGCGCGGCGTCAACCAGATCTCGGTGTCCTACGGCTACGACAAGCCGCCCGTCCCGGCCGGCACCCCGGGCAACTCCTGCGACATCGGCGTGTTCGACGAGCGCGGCACCGCGCTCGGCGGCCCGGGCTTCCGCGGCTGGTCCGGCGGGGCCCGCACCTCGTTCACCGTCAACAGCGAGAGCGCCACGCCGGGTTACCTGCCGGGACCGGTGAACCACGGCACGTGGCACATCGTGCTGGGCCCGTACCAGGTCGCCCCGCAGGGCATGGACTACTCGGTCAGCGTGACCCTGCGGTACGGCGCGCCCGGGGCGCGCTTCGTGCCGTCCTACCCCGCCGAGCGCGCCAAGGGCCGCGGCCGGGCCTGGTACCGGGGCGACGCGCACCTGCACACCGTGCACTCCGACGGAAAGCGGCTGCCCTCGGAGGTGGCCGCCGGGGCGCGCGAGGCCGGGCTGGACTTCATCGTCTCCACCGACCACAACACCTCCTCGGCGCACGGCGCCTGGGGCGACCACGCGGGTCCCGACCTGCTGGTCGTCACCGGCGAGGAGGTCACCACCCGCAACGGCCACTGGCTGGCGCTGGGCCTGGAGCCGGGCGCGTGGATCGACTGGCGGTACCGGGCCCGCGACGACGCGTTCTCCCGCTTCGCCCGCCAGGTCCACCGCCAGGGCGGGCTGGTCGTCCCGGCCCACCCGTACTGCCCGTACGTGGCCTGCCAGTGGAAGTTCGGCTACGAGGACGCCGACGCCGTGGAGGTGTGGAACGGCCCCTGGACCTACGACGACGAGTCGGCGGTCGACACCTGGGACGCCATGCTCGGCACCGCGATGCGCACCGGCAACGACTGGCTGCCGGCCGTGGGCAACAGCGACGCCCACAGCGTCCCGCAGGTCATCGGCCTGCCGCAGACCGTGGTGTACGCGGAGGACCTCAACCGCAAGGCTGTGCTGAACGGCATCCGCGAGGGCCGGACCTACGTCGCCGAGTCCTCCTCCGTCACCCTCGCCCTCACCGCGACCGGCGGCGGCCGGCAGGCCGGGATCGGCGAGACGCTGAAGCTCCGCGCGGACGCGCCGGTCGACGTGCGCCTGGAGGTCTCCGGGGTCCCGGACGGCACCGTCCGGTTCATCACCGACGAGGGCCAGATGCACCAGGAGTCGCTGGACGCGGGCGGATCGGGCACCGTCCTCTGGCGCACCACCGCCTCGCTCGCCGCGTACGTGCGGGCCGAGGTGCGCCACCCGAAGGCCGACGGCACGCCCGGCCGGGGCAACACGATGGGTCCCGACCTGCAGTGGGGCCCGATGGCCGCGCTGACCAACCCGGTCATCCTGCGCCTCAGGGACTGAACCCGCGGGCGGGCCACGTGCGCTGCGGGCCGGAGTGGCTTCGGGGCGGCCGCGTAGGCTCGCGCCATGACGATCTCGTACGCGTGGCGCGGCACGTTCGACGACGCCGCCGTGAACGCGCTCCACGCGGAGGGGTTCGGCGGTGGGGGCGCGGACGTCGACTGGACGGCCCGGGTGCGCCGCCACAGCCTCGGTTGGGTCTGCGCGCACCGGGAGGGTGAGCTCGTCGGCTTCGTGAACGTCGCGTGGGACGGCGGCGCCCACGCCTTCGTCCTGGACACCGTGGTCGCCGCGCACTCCCGCCGCTCCGGGATCGGGGCCGGGCTCGTGGCCGAGGCGGTCCGGCGGGCGCGGGCGGCCGGATGCGCGTGGCTGCACGTCGACTTCGAGGACGGGTTGCGCGAGTTCTACGTCGACGCCTGCGGGTTCGTGCCGACGGGCGCCGGCCTCGTCGCGCTCGGCGACGGTCCGGCTCAGTAGCCGGGGAAGAGCGCGCGGAGGTCGTCCACGGTGACGCCGTCGCGCGCGGTCACGCCGTCCTCGGGGCGGTTGCGGCCGTACACCAGGCGCAGCACGGCCTCGGCCGGTCCGGACACCGTCCCCGCGGGTTCGGCCCCCTCGCAGGGCAGGATGTGCACCTCCGAGCCGAGGGCCAGGCACAGCAGGCGCTCGGGGTCGGTGAGCTCCACCGCGATCTGGCGCGGGCCGAGCCGGGTGAGCGTGTCCCCGTCGCGGCTCATCGAGGCGACCATGTCGATCCGGTCCCACAGCAGCGCCACCTCGGGGGCGGGGATCGTCGCGGTCCCGTCCAGTCCCACCGCCACGTCCCAGGTGTGCACGGACTGCTCGGACAGCCAGTAGCCGGTGAAGTCCGTGAAGCCCACGGGCCCGGTGAAGTACGGCACCGTCACCGACGCGCGCACCCCGGCGTCGAGGGAGTCCAGCAGCCCCAGCAGCCCGGTCTCCGCCTCGTGCCAGGCGTCGCGTTGCGCGGCGGGCTTGAGCGGGATCCACTGCTCGGACACGTCCGCGATCTCGTCCCGGGACGGCCGGGTGAGGTCCCCGGTGAGGCCTCGGCGCACGGCCGCGACGCACAACTCGGCGCCCGTGCCCAGGTGGACCAGCACCTGCGCGAGGCTCCAGCCGTCGGCGAACGACGGGCGGAGCAGCTCGTCGCCGGTGAGAGAGCCGACGGTGTCGCCCAGGCGCCGCGAGACCGTGTGCATCGCCGCCAGTCGCAGGTCGCTGGTGTCCATGGCCCTCTCCTCACGGGATCGCGCACGACGGGGAGGGACGTACGCCCCTTCCTCCCAGGCAACCTCGCGGGCCGCCCGATCCCAAGCGGGCGGCCATGCGCGCCCCCGAAGGGGGCCATAAGCGGCGCTTCTGCCGGTTCCCGCGCCGTGCCGCGGGCCCGCCGCCACACGTCCGGCCCGACGCGTGGCGCGGGCGGGGGTCCGGGCACCGAACGGGGTCACAGCGTGGCGTCGAGGTCCTCCGCGTAGTACGCGACGGCCTGCCGGTAGCGGGCGACGTCGGGGTCGGTGCTGCTCTCCGCCAGCAGCGTCAGCAGGATCCGCATCGCCTCGCGGTGCCCGCCGGTGTTGTACAGGGCCATCGCGAGGAAGGTGCGCAGCGCGCCGTCGCGGGGGAAGTCCATCATGGCCGCGCGCAGCAGCCGGACCGCCTCGTCGTAGCGGCCGAGGATCCGGTAGGTGCTGCCCAGGCCCAGCAGCGCGCCGCGCCGGTCGTCCTCCGACAGTCCTGTCCCGCGCAGGGCCTGCTCGTAGAAGGGCACCGCCTCCGCCTCCAGGCCCAGCACGTCGTGCGCCCACGCCGCCTGGTAGGCCACCTCCGCGTCCCCCGGGAACTGCTGCGCCAGGGCGACCAGCCGCTCCCTCGACGCCTCCGCCTCCCCGCGCTCGCGCAGCCCCACCGCGGCCGCCAGCAGCTCTTCCCGCCCCTGATCGTTCTCGTTCATGCCCACATCCTGACAGCCCGGCGCCGCGGTGGTGCACGCGTCGCCATAGTGCGGACCTGGCGGTATGAGCCCGTTGCCGACCGGTTGCTTCGCTTGGGAAGCCAACTTCCGGAAAGCCCGACTCCGGTTCACCTGGAGTGGTTTGATACCTCGCAAGACGCCGGCGGGGACGGGGGACCCGGTACGACGGGCAGGCGGGGTGACGTGTTCCCCGCGCGCCCGGCGGAGCCGGCGTCGGCATCGACCGGGCACCGGGCAGGGGGACGCGGCCGTGAACGGACGTGGCCGCACCAGCGTGTGGCTCGCCGTCACCACGCTCGCCGTCACCGCGCCCGTCGTCTCCACGCCCGTCGTCTCCACGCCCGTCGTCCTGGCGGCACCGTGACCCGGTCCGATGTGACGATCCGCTTCCGCCGCGCGCACGACCCGCGCGCGGCCCGATCCCGGCAGGGGGGATTCCCATGTCCCGGCACATCCGCATCGGTGTGGCCGCGTTCGCCGCGGTCTGCGCGACCGCCGTCCTCATACCCACCCAGGCGCAGGCCGCCGAGTACAGCTCGGCCCTCAAGGTCCGCGGGGCGCAGTACGACGCGCCCGGGCGGGACTCCAACAGCTGCTCCTCGGGCAACACCCGCGGGGAGTACCTGACGATCAAGAACTACTCGGCCTCGGCGACGGTCGACCTCAAGGGCTACGTCGTCAAGGACGCCACGGGCAACCGCTTCGTCTTCACCGCGAGCCACCGCCTGCAGCCCGGGGACTTCGTGAAGCTCCGCGGCGGCCACGGAACGGACTCCGACAAGGGCAACGTGGTCTACCGCGACAACTGCAACTTCCTGTGGAACAACGACCGGGACACGGTCTACCTCTACAAGCCGTCCGGCAGCCGTTCGGACGTCCACGCGTACACCAAGCGCGGCTCGGACGCGGACGGCGACGGCTACGTCCGCTTCCACGGCTGAGGAGCGGCCACCCCGCCCCGTACGCCCGCTGCCCTCCGCGCCGCTCCGCTCAGGCGGCAGCGGCGCCGGGGAGGGGCACAGGGCGGGGGTGGTGCAGGCGGAGGCGGTCCACCCGGCCCGCGGAGTCGTGGGTCATCAGCCACGCGACGGCGGGCGGGCAGTGGTCCGGGTTGTCCGGCGGGTTGACGATGTCCATCTCCCAGACGGTCAGCGAGCGCCCGGCGACGGCGTGGACGAGGCGCTGGCGGATGCCGGCGGTCAGGTCGCACTCCATGCCGCGGATCAGCAGCCCCCGGTCCCCCACCCGCTCCTTCCCGCTGAGCAGGGCGACCTCGGGGGACCAGCGTTCGCGCAGGAGGTCGGCGAAGTGGCCGCGTTCGGCCGCGGCCAGGGTCTCGTGGGCCTCGGTCCTGCTGGCCCTGGTGCGCCGGACGGTGTCGTCGTGGGCGCCGTCCGCGGTGTCGGCGAGCGCCTGGGCGAGCTTGGCCCGGGCCTGGCTGAGCCGGCTGCGGACGGTGCCGACGGGCAGCCCGCAGGCCGTGGCGATCTGCTCGTACGAGCTGACACCGGTGGTGAAGTGGCGCAGGACGAGCGGCAGTCGCAGCGTGGGTGACAGCTGCTCGATGGCCTCCCAGATCCAGTCCCGCAGGGCGTTGCCCTCCAGCCACCGCTCGGGGCCGGAGTCCGCCGCGCGCAGCACCAGGTCGTCGACGGGCGTGGTGGGGACCGCGCCGCGCAGCAGGGAACGGGCGCCGTTGCGGACGACCATCCGCAGCCACGGCCCGACCGCGGCGGGGTCGCGGACGTCGCCCACGCGGCGCAGTGCCGTCAGCGCCGCGTCCTGCAGCACGTCGTCCACGTCGGGCCCGGGGCCCAGGACGCTCAGCGCGACGGCCCGCATGCCGGCCCGGTGACGTTCCAGGAGCACGCCCAGCGCCGCGACGTCACCGGCCTGTGCGGCCCGGGTGAGCACCACGTCCTCGGCACGCGCCGCCACGGACTCGTGCGGGTCCATCGGCTCCCTTCCGCTGTCGTCCCCCTCCAGCGGATGCTACGACGTCGGCGCGGCGCCCCGGAAACGCGTCCGGAGGGCGGACGGCCCGCCCGGGCGCCCGGTGCCCGGGGCGCGCAGCCGGGCCCCGGGGAGGCGCCGAGGTACCGGACGGGCCGCCCCGGCACCCCGGACGGCGCGGGTCAGCCGCCCGCGCGCACCTCCTCCACGTACCGCACCAGGGCCCGCATCCGGTCCGGGGACCACGGCAGGTTCCGCGCGAGTTCCTCGCCGCGCTCGTCCCAGAGCCGCCGCGCGGCGGCCCTGGTCGCCTCGCCGTCCTCTCCCCCGGCGTGGAAGCGGCCGCCCAGGGCGTCCCAGCGGGCGACCAGGTCCCTGACCTCGGGGTCACCGGCGGGGGTGCCCGCCTCGGCGTGCGACAGCAACGCCTCCACGAGCCCGGCCCACTCGGTCCTCGCGGCCTCGACGCCCGCCGGGCCGATCTCGGCCCTGCGCGCGGCCAGTTGCTCCTGCTGCTCGGTGGTGAAGTGGGTCTCGAACACGGACATCATCTCCAGGGTCGTCATGAACTGTTCGGGATCGGGCAGCGACGTCTCCATGCGCCCGAGGAGCCCGCGGAGCTGCGCGGTGAGCTGCTGGATCCGCCCCGCGTGCGCCTCCATGGCGGACAGCTGGGCGGCGAGCAGGTCGCGCATCGAACCGAGGTCCTCCGCGGTGTCGGCGAGGACGCGCTGGATCTCGTCCAGGGGCAGCCCGAGCCCGCGCAGTGCCCGCACCCGGTAGAGCCGCCGCACGTCCCCGGCGGTGTAGCGGCGGTGTCCGGAGGCGGTGCGTGCGCTCGCCCCGAGCAGGCCGATCTCGTCGTAGTGGCGCAGCGTGCGGACGGTCGTCCCGGTGGCGCGGGCCACCTCGCCGATGCTCCACAGCTGCCGGTCGTCGTCGTTCCCGATCACGCCGACAACGCTATGACCTCCCGTTACGGCCGGTTCAAGCCCGCCGCGCGGGCTCGGTCCGGATCGCGCGGTGTTCGACTGCGCCGGCGAGCAGGTCGAGGTCGGCCAACAGAGGCCGGACGAGCTCTCGCCGACGTGGAACAGCGCCGACCCGCGCCGTCCGCACGACCGGCCCGGCTTCGGCCTGTTCCCCAGATGACGCCGGGCCCGCCCCTCAGGCGTGTTCGGGCTTCTGGGCGAGGAAGGTGGCGACGGGGCGCTTCGTTCCGGCGTCGGGTTCCTGGACGAGGCGGGCCGTGACGGTGAGGCCCGCCTCCGCGAGTAGTGCGGCGATGCGCGGGGCCGGGAGCATGTGCAGCGCGTACGAGACGGGGTGGCCGCCGTAGGCGTGCTCCGGGTGGAGGTGCTCGTCCTCACCCACCCAGCCGGCGAGCATCAGGTGACCGCCGGGTGCCAGGACGCGGTGGACCTCGGCGAGGACGACCGGCAGCAGCTCCGGCGGCGTGTGGTGGGTGGAGTAGTAGGCGAGGGCGCCGCCGAGTTCGCCGTCGCCGATGTCGAGCGCGGTCATGGAGCCCACGGCGAAGCGCAGGTGCGGGTGGGCCGCCCGGGCCAGTTCGACCATCCGCGGCGAGAGGTCGACGCCGTGCGCGGGCACCCCCAGTGCGGCCAGGTGCGCCGTCACGTGGCCCGGGCCGCATCCCAGGTCCGCCAGCGGGCCGCGGCCCGCCGTGCGGACGGTCTCGGCGAAGGCCGCCAGCATGGCGCGGGAGAGCGGATCCAGGGCGTCCGGGGTGCTGACCCGGGCGGCGTAGTCCTCCGCGACGGTGTCGTACGACTGCCGGACCGCGGCGAGGTAGGCGTGTTCGGGCACCGGGCGAGCCTACTCAGCGCGCGGGGTCAGCACAGCACCCGCAGCGCCCCCGGGAGGATCCGCGCGGTGACCGGGAGGGCGGCCTCCACCTCTCCGTCGGCGCCGTAGGGCACCGCGCGGTCGGCCTCGATGCGGATCTCCTTGCCGCGCACGATCTCGACCTCGGGGCGGTCGACGTGCGCGCCCGTCCTGAGTTCGTTCATCAGCGC
The DNA here is from genome assembly GCF_040630935.1 of Streptomyces sp. NPDC005722. NCBI lineage: Bacteria > Bacillati > Actinomycetota > Actinomycetes > Kitasatosporales > Streptomycetaceae > Streptomyces > Streptomyces sp. NPDC005722. The sequence goes on along the minus strand of NZ_JBEXYN010000014.1, from coordinate 91,595 downwards.
GAAGAAGAGGCGGCGCGGCGCGTCGTGGATCATGACGACGTCGAGCAGCCCGTCGTCGACCCGGGCGGCGGGCGCGATGGCGCGACCGGAGCCGTAGTAGCCGGAGTTGGCGGCGACGACGGTGTAGCCGCGGCGTTCGTGGACGACGCCGTCGACGGTGACGCGGTAGGCGGCGGCGCGCCAGCCGGCCACCGCGCGCAGCCCGCCCGCGTAGTAGGAGGCCGGACCGCGCAGCAGCCGGGCGGTGTTGGCGTGGTGGTTGGCGACGGCGTCGACACCGGCGTAGACGCTGCCGAGGACGACGGTCCGGTCGTGGACCGCCGACTCGACCTCGATGGTGTCGACGGCGCGCGGCTCGTTCCGCAGCAGGACGCGGGCGAGTTCGGCGGGCCCGGAGGGCAGGCCGAGGGCGCGCGCGAAGTCGTTGCCGCGGCCGGCGGGGACGAGGCCGAGGACCGTGCCGGTGCCGCTGAGGGCGCCGCCGATGCCGCCCACGATGCCGTCCCCGCCGACGGCGAGGACGACGTGGCCGCGTTCCCCCGCCCGGCGCGCCAGGTCCTGCGCGTGCCGGAGGCTGTCGCTGTACGCGGTCTCCAGCTCGGCGCCCGCCCCCCGCAGCAGCTTCGCCACCGGGAGGAGGGCCGCCGCCCCGGTGGAACCCCCGGCGGTGGGGTTGACGACGGCCGTGAACGGGCGCATGGGCGTGCCTCCGGTGCGGGTCGGTGCGGTGCGGGGGCGGGGGCGGGTGGGCGGCGGGTGTCCGCGGGACGGATGGTCGGCGGCCGGTCAGCGGACGGGCAGCAGGACACCCGGGTTGAGCAGCCCGTCGGGGTCGAGCGCCTCCTTGACGGCGCGCAGCGCCGCGATGCCGAGCGGGCCCGCTTCCCGGACGTACCAGTCACGGTGGTCGGTGCCCACGCCGTGGTGGTGGGTGATGGTGCCGCCCGCGGCGAGGATCGCCTCGTTGGCGGCCTCCTTGGCGGGGGTCCAGTGCGCCACGGGGTCCTCGCCCTGCGCCGAGACGACGGTGAAGTAGAGGGAGGCGCCGTTCTCGTAGACGTGCGAGATGTGGCACATCACCAGCGGCGGGGTCCCGGCCTCCGTCAGGGTCGTGGTGAGCGCCTCGCGTACGGCGTCGTACAGTTCGGCGATCCGGGACCAGAAGGTCGCGGTCTCCAGGGTCTCGGCGAAGGCGCCCGCGTCGAGGAGCGCGTCCCGCAGGTAGGGGGCGGAGAATCGGCCGTGGGCCCAGCGCTCGCCGGGCTCCTCGCCCAGGTACGCGCCGCCGCACTCGCGCAGTACGGCCGCGGCTTGCTCCCGGCGCAGCGCGGTGTCCTGCGCCGTGCCCTCGTAGCCCGCGATCGCCGTGCAGCCGGCGGACGCGGCCCCTTCCGAGCCGATGGCGTCGGGCTGGGCGAGGCCGACCATCGTCTCGGTCTCGTCGGACAGACGGAGCACCGTCGGGCGGGGTCCGTCCTGGGCGAGCCGGCGCAGCGCCGCGGCGCCCTCGGCGAAGGAGGCGAACCGCCAGCCCTCGTAGACCTTGACCTCGGGAAGCGGGCGGATCCGCACCGTCACGGAGGTGATGACGCCGAGGGCGCCCTCGGAACCCAGGACGAGCTGGCGCAAGTCGGGTCCGGCCGCGGAACGGGGGGCGCGGCCGGCGTCGAGGGTGCCCCGCGGGGTGGCGACGGTCAGGCCGAGCACCATCTCGTCGAAGCGCCCGTAGCCGGCGGAGGCCTGGCCGCTGGAGCGGGCGGCGGCGAACCCGCCGATGGTGGCCCACTCGTAGGACTGGGGGAAGTGGCCGAGGGTGAAGCCCTGTTCGGCCAGGAGTGCCTCGGCCTCGGGGGCGCGCAGCCCCGGCTGGAGGATCGCGGTCCGTGAGACGGCGTCCAGCGAGAGCAGCCGGTTCATGCGGCGCAGGTCCAGGGCGACGAAGGGGCGCGGCCCGTGCGGGGCGAGGCCGCCGACGACGGAGGTGCCGCCGCCGAACGGGACGACGGCGAGGCCGTGTTCGGCGCAGACCGCGAGGACGGCCAGGACCTCGTCGTGGCCGGCGGGCAGCACGACGGCCGCCGGGGTGTCCTCGACGTCGCCGCCGCGGATGCGCAGCAGGTCCGGGGTGGACTTGCCGCGTGTGTGGCGGATCCGGGACTCGGCGTCCGTACGCACGTGGGCCGGGTCGCCGAGGCAGTCGGCGAGGTCCTCCCGGGCCGCTTCGGTGAGCGGGGAGCCGGGTACGGCGATGTCCTCCAGGGCGGCCGGTTCCGCACCGCGGGGCTTGACGCCCAGCAGGTCGCGCAGCAGGCCGGTCACGGTGTCGGGCAGCGGGGCCGCTTCGGCCGGGTCGCCCCAGCCGCTCCACAACATGTCCACGGGCTCGTCCTCACCGGTCGGTCGTCTCTGGGTGTTCGTTCCCGGGGTGTCGTCCCCGCGCCCCTTACCGGGCGTTACACTGTGACACATGACGCCTATTCGTCACAACACCTCGGACAGCGATCCGGTGCTCGACGCGGTCCGCGACTGCGTCCTGGCCGTCGGCGTCCGCCGCACGACCCTGACCGACGTGGCCCGCCGCGCCGGCGTCTCCCGCATGACGCTCTACCGGCGGTGGCCCGACGTGCGCACGCTCGTCGGTGACCTGATGACCCGCGAGTGGGTCTCGGTCGCGGTGGAGGCGATGCCCGAGCGGCGCCCGGGCGCCAGCACCCGGACGCACATGGTCGAGGGGCTGGTGGAGGTGGTGCGCGCCCTCCGCGCCCACCCGCTGTTCGTCAAGATCCTCGACGTCGACCCCGAACTGCTGCTCCCCTACGTGCTCGACCGCCGAGGGGCCAGCCAGGACGCGCTGCTGGAGCTCGTCGCCGGCGCCCTGGAGGAGGGCCACGCGGACGGCTCGGTCCGGGCCGGGCACCTCGTCCTGCAGGCCCGTTCGGTGATGCTCGTTGTCCAGTCGTTCGCGCTCTCGCTGCGCACGATGACCGACGAGGACGACCCCGACCTGAACTCCGCGGCCTTCCTCGGGGAGCTGCGGGACATCCTGGAGAGGATCCTCACCCCATGAGGCCCATGAGCCCCAAGACCCCCACGAGCGGCACGAGTCTCACGAGTGGCCGGCCCGCTTCCCCCGCGCCCTCCCCCGCCTCCTCGCTCACCGCCGCGCGGCGCGCCCGCGAACTGGCCCTGCTCGCCGCGGGCGAGCAGGTGGACGTCCTGGTCGTGGGCCTCGGCGCCACCGGCGCGGGCGCGGCCCTCGACGCCGCGTCCCGCGGCCTGTCGGTCGCCGCGATCGACGCCCACGACCTGGCCTTCGGCACCTCGCGGTGGAGTTCCAAGCTGATCCACGGCGGTCTGCGCTACCTGGCCTCGGGCCAGTTGGACGTGGCGTACGAGAGCGCGGTGGAACGCGGCGTGCTGATGGAGCGCACCGCGCCCCACCTCGTCCGCGCCCAGCCCTTCGTGCTGCCGCTGACGCCGCTGGTCCCGCGCGGCCAGGCCGCGCTGGCCTGGTCGGGCTTCCGGGCCGGCGACGCGCTGCGCCTGTCGGCGCGGACGGCGCGGGCCACGCTCCCGGCGCCGCGCCGGCTGTCCGCGGTCGAGACCCGCCACCTCGCCCCCGCGCTCCGCGTGTCGGGGCTGCGCGGCGGCCTGCTGTCGTGGGACGGCCAACTCGCCGACGACGCCCGTCTGGTGACGGCGATCGCCCGGACCGCGGCGGCGCACGGGGCCCGGGTCCTGACGCGGGTGCGCGCGGTCTCGCTCAGCGGTTCGGGCGCCGTCGTACGCGACGAACTGACCGGCGAGGATCACACGATCCGGGCCCGCGCGGTGGTCAACGCCTCCGGTGTGTGGGCGGGCGGGCTGGTCGACGGCGTACGGCTGCGGCCGTCCCGCGGCACGCACCTGGTCCTGCGCGCCGACGGCCTCGGGGGGCTGCCCGCGGGTCTGCACATACCGGTCCCCGGCGAGGCCAACCGCTTTGTGCTCGTGCTGCCGCAGGGCGACGGCCGGGTGTACGTGGGGCTCACCGACGAGCCGGTCGAGGGGGCGGTGCCCGACGTGCCGGAGGTGCCCGAGACGGACATCGGCTTCCTGCTCGACGTGCTCGGCACGGCGCTCGACGTCCCCGTGCACCGGGACGACGTGGTGGGCGCGTTCGCCGGGCTGCGCCCGCTGCTCGACACCTCCGCCGACCGCTCGGGCCGCACCGCCGACATCTCGCGCAAGCATGCGGTGCTCACCTCGGCCGAGGGCGTCGTGACCGTCGTCGGCGGCAAGCTCACCACCTACCGCCGCATGGCCCAGGACGCCGTCGACGCGGCCGTCACCGCCCGCGGCCTCGGCGCGGGACCCTGCCGCACCGCGTCGCTCCCCCTCGTGGGCGCCGCCGCACCGCACGTGCTCACCGCGCTCAAGGCCCCGCGCCGCCTGGTGCAGCGCTACGGCACCGAGGCCCCCACCGTCCACGCCCTCGGTGCCGCCGACCCCGCCCTGCGGGAGCCCGTCGTCCCCGGCCACCCCGTGACGCGCGCGGAACTGGTGTGGGCCGTCCGCCACGAGGGCGCGCTCGACACCGGCGACCTGCTCGACCGGCGCACACGCGTCGGTCTCGTCCCGGCCGACCGCGAGACGGCGCTCGAGGCGGCCGAGGAGGCACTGGCCGGGGCGTGAACCCGGCCCGGGCTCACGTGGCCGCGGCGACCCCGGGCGTACGGTCCCGGGCGCGCCAGCCGGTTTCGAGGCGGTCGAGGAGCGCGCGGAAGGAGGCTTCCGCCCGCTCCTCGTCGCCGTCGGCGAGGAGCGCGACGAGCGTGCCGAAGGAGCCGTTCACCAGCAGGCGGGCCTCGATCCGGGCGTGTTCCCCGTCCATGCCCAGGCCCTCGAAGACCGGGACGAGGAGATCGGTCCACTCGGCGACCAGACCGCCCAGGTAGGGGCCGTGCCGCTCGGGGTTGAGCATCGAGGAGGCCATCACCTGGAAGTACAGCGGCAGCAGCGGACGGCGCTCCGGGCCTCGGATCTCCCGCCACAGCACCTCCGCCAGGTGCCGCACGGCGGCCGCGTCCCGGGGGGTGCCGGTGACGGCGAGGACGCGCTGGAAGCGCAGGATCGGGCGGTCGGTGTCCAGCGCCAGCGCCTCGGCGACCAGGCGTTCCTTGCTCCCGAAGTAGTAGAGGAGCATCCGGTCGCTGGTGCCCAGCGCCTTGGCCATCGGCCGCAGGGACAGCTCCGCCAGACCGTGCGACACCACGTACTCCCGTACGCGGTCGAGGAGTTCCCGCCGTTTCGCGGGATCGGCCCGTCGTGGCATCACGTCCTCCGATGGGTGATTCGTACGTTTAATCCGGTTGTGCCGGTTTGTTTACTGTAGCACCCGCTACATGTATATTCGGTAGACGTAGCGACTGCTACAGGAATGGCCGCCGGGCTCCGAGCCGCTGCCGCCGGAAGGCCACCGACACCGAAGGGAATGATCATCATGGCCGTCGAGGCCGTCGGCACGGACGAGGCGTGCACCCCCGCGTCCTGGCTCGCCAGGCAGTTCAGGCTCTGGTCGCGGGTCCTGGAACCCGTGCGCCCCCTGCACGCTCCGGCCGGACGCACCACCACCCGGGGCTCCTCCTGGCCGCTGGAGCGCGAGCTGACCTCCGTCGGCCGCGCCCGCGGACTGGTCACCGCGCGGACCGCCGAGTGGGGCCTCGGCGATCTCACCGACACCGTGGAGCTGCTGGTCAGCGAGCTGGTCACCAACGCGCTGCGGCACGCGCGCGGCCCGGTCCGGCTGAACCTGCGCGTCCACGAGTCACGTCTGCGGTGCGAGGTCGAGGACGTCAGCCCCCGGGCCGCCGTCCGGCGCGTCGCCGACAGCGAGGCGGAGGGCGGGCGCGGCATGGAGATCCTCGACCTGCTCAGCGACGCCTGGGGCTCCGACCGGACGGCGACGGGCAAGACGACGTGGTTCGAGCTGACGGTGGCCGCCGCCTGAGGGGGCGGGCGGGCGCGGCCCCGTGACACGGCGGCTACCCGCCAGTAGCCTCTGTTCCGTCGTCAGCGGCGGGAGAGCAGCGGTGAGCGTGCCGGACCACAGTTCAGTCGAGGCCTTCTTCGAGCGGGTGGCGGACGAGCGCTTCGTCCCGACCGGGTACACACGCGGCCCCTGGGACGCCGCGAGCCAGCACGCCGGGCCGCCCGCGGCCCTGCTCGGCCGCGCGGTGCAGACGCGTCCGGGCGCCCGCGAGGACATGCGCCTGACCCGGATCACCTTCGAGATCCACAGCCCCGTGCCGCTCGCCCCGCTGACCGTGACCACCCGGGTGCTGCGCGAGGGACGCAGCGTGGAACTGGTCGAGGCCGCCCTGACTCCCGACGGGGGCGCGGAGGTCATGCGGGCGCGGGCCCTGCGCATCCGCACCGCGCCCGGCACCGTCCCGGCCGCGGGGCCCGCCGCGGCCCCGGGCACCGGTCCCGACGCGAACTCCGGCGCCGCCTCGCCCGAGCCCCCGGTTCCCGGGCCCCGGCAGGCCCGTCCCGAGCCCTTCTTCCCCGTGCCGTGGGACACCGGCTACCACACGGCCGTGGAGGCCCGGTTCGCCGCCGGCTCCTTCCTCGACCGCGGACCCGCGACCTGCTGGCTGCGGATGCGCGTCCCGCTCGTCGCGGGCGAGAAGACCGCTCCCCTGGACCGCGTCCTGGTCGCCGCGGACTCCGGCAACGGCGTGAGCAACGTGCTGGACTTCGCCACGCACCTCTTCGTCAACCCCGACCTCACCGTCCACCTCCACCGCCACCCGGCGGGCGAGTGGGTGTGCCTCGACGCCCGCACCACCGTCGACCCGTACGGGGTGGGCATGGCGGAGACCGCCCTCCACGACGAGCAGGGCCCCATCGGGCGCGGCGTGCAGAGCCTGTTCGTGGCCCCGCGCAGGTGAGCGGCGGGGCCGCGGGGCCGGCGGGCGGCCCGGCCCCGGCCCCCGGCTCAGCCCAGGAGTTCCGCGGCCACCGCGGAGGCGACGGCCGCGTCGAGGGCGCCCACGCCCGTCAGGTCGGCGATCGTCACGGCCGCGTCAGCGCGCTCCCGCGGGGTCACGAGCAGGGCGCCGAGGGGGACGTCGGCGTCCGCCCGGACCGCGCCCGCACGGACGGCGTGCGCGAGGTCACCGTGGTGGAGGCACTGCTCGTGGTCGTCGGTGGCGATGACGGCGGCGCGCGAGAACAGCGCGGGCGGCAGCTCGTTCTTGTGCGGCATGTCGGCGCCGACGGCCGTGACGTGCGCGCCGGGGCGGACCGCGGCGGCGTCCAGCACCGGGGCGGTGGCCGGTGTGGCGGTGACGACGACGTCGGCGGCCGCGGCCTCCGCCGCGGTGGCGGGGACGGCGTCCAGCCCGTGCGCGGCGAGGCGCTCGCAGAGGGCGGCGGTCCGGCGTGCGTCGCGGCCGTGGACGTGCACCCGGCCGACGGGACGCAGCATCGCCAGCCACCGCACCTGCAGCCGCGCCTGCTCTCCGGTGCCGAACACCCCGACGCTGCGGGCGCCGGGGCGGGCCAGCGCGTGGCCGGCGAGCGCCCCCGCGGCCGCGGTGCGCCAGGCGGTGAGGCGTCCGCCGTCGTCGAGGACGGCCCGGACCCGGCCGGTGTGGGCGCTGATGACGCAGACCAGCCCGTGGTTGACGGGTTCGCCGCGATCGGGGTTGCGGTAGAAGCCGGAGGCGATCTTCACGGTGAAGTCGTCGGAGCCGTCGATCCAGCCCGTCTTCACGTGGCAGTCCCCGTCCGCGGCGGGGAAGGTCAGGTGCGTCGGTGGCGGGACCGTGGTGCGGCCGGCCGCGTGGGCGATCAGCGCGGTGCGGACGGCGTCCAGCACCAGCCCGGGCCGCGCGGCGGCCTCGATCTCCTCCGGGCCCAGGACGGGGACGCTCATCGGCGTGCTCGCAGCCAGCCGGCGAGGGCGTCCAGCGCGGGAGCGGGGTCGCGGCGGCCGATGCCGACGCGGAAGCGGTCGGCGGGCGTGTCGGTCAGCTCGGAGCGGTAGATGCTCGCGGGCAGCAGCAGCACCCCGGCCTGCTCGACGAGTTCGGTGCAGAAGCGCTCCACGCCCTCGGTGCCGAGGTAGCGGGGGTAGGCGACGCAGCCGCCGTCCGGGGCCCGCCACGTGAACAGCTCGTCGAACCCGGCGAAGAAGGCGTCGAAGAGCGGGATGTTGGCGGCGATCAGGGCGCGGTTGCGCTCCAGGATCCGGTCGCGGGCCTTGAGGGCGATCCGGGCGAGCACCTCGCTGGGCGCCGCGTTGCAGATGGTGGTGTAGTGCTTGGCCCGCTCCAGCCGGGAACGCAACTCCCGGTCCCGGCAGGCGATCCAGCCGATCCGCAGCCCGGGCAGGCCGAGCGACTTGGACGTGACGTTCAGCGACAGTGCCCGTTCCGAGAGGTCGGCGGCCTGCGGCAGGGTCCGGGCCGGGTCGCGTTCGAGACCGCGGTAGACCTCGTCGCTGAACAGGTGGATGCCGCGCTCGTCGCAGAGTTCGACCAGGCGCGCGAAGTCGGCGGCGCCGATGACCTTGCCGGTCGGGTTGTTGGGGAAGTTGACCGAGACCACGCGGGTGTTCGGGCGGAGCGCCGCCGCCACCCGGTCCACGTCCAGGGTCCAGTCCCGCCCGGGGTCGAGCGCGACGCCCGTCACCTCGCACAGGGAGAGGGGCACGGTCTCGGCGGCCTGGTAGTTGGGGGTGACGACGACCGCGTGGCCGTCCGGGCCGAGGAGCACCTGCATCGCCAGGTAGAGGGCCTCCTCGGCGCCGGCGAAGCAGATGACGTCGTCGGCGCCGGCCCGCTCGTACGTCGCGGCGATCGCCTCGCGCAGCCCGGGGTCGCCGTGCGTCCGCGTGTAGCCGAAGGAGAGCGTCTCCCAGGCGTGCAGGTCCTCGGTGTCGGCGAGTTCCAGCAGCTCGGGGAGGGTCATCGTCTCCGCGTCGGAGGCGGTCAGGTGGTGACGGGCGGTGAACTCCCAGCGGGAGAAGTAGGTTTCCAGCCGGAAGTCGGGCAGTCGGCTCACGGGTGCTTCCTCTGTGCTTTGAGATCGGCGAGCAGGGCGTAGACGGTGGAGCGGGACGCCTGCAGCGCGCCGGCCACGACCGGTACGGCGCGGCGCATCGCGAACACCCCGGCCCGGTCGAGTTCCTCGAGGATCGCGAGGCGGTCCTCACGGCCGAGGCGTTCCACCGGGCAGCCCCGGTCACGGGTGTAGGTGCCGACGGTCCGCTGGACGTGCTCGGTCCAGTCCTGCTCGAAGAGCGGCTCGGGGCGCGGCACGGTGGGCGCGCCGAAGGCGGCGAGCACCGAGGCCGCCTGCTCCAGCGGCGTCCGGTCGAGGTTGACGCACAGCACCGCCGAGGGCTCGCCGCCGGCGTCCCGCAGGACGGCGCTGACGGAGGAGAGCCTGCGCCCGTCGCCGAGCAGCTTCTCGTAGGGGCCGTAGACGTCGTGCCCCGACGGGTCCAGCCCGTCCAGTTCGCCGAGCAGCGAGGGGTCGCCCGCGGTGCGCCGGGTCATCGGGTTCCAGATGCCGAGCACCCGGTCGTCCGCCACGTCGTGCAGGACGACCTCGGCGTACGGGCTCAGCAGCAGGGCCACGGCCTGGCACACCGGGGCCCACTGCCGCACCCGGGGGTCGTTCTCGTCGACGCGCGCCTTCTCCATGACTGGACTGTACGTCCAGACTGGACGTACAGTCCAGCCCAGGACGTACGGTCCAGCCCGCTCGGACCCCGAGGCGCCGGGGGGCGCCCCGCTACGCCGCGTCGAGGTCCCGGTGGACCGCGCGGGAGACCGCCTCGATGGTGGCGATGCCGGAGGCCATCGTCCGGTCGTCGTCGGTGAGGACGGTGATGCTGTAGTCGTGCCCGCCGCCGGTGAAGGCGCCGAGGCTGTGCACCCGCCAGCCGTGGGTGGCACGGGAGAGCCAGCCGTTCTTGACGTGGACGCCCGCCGATCGCGGCGCGCCCGCGGGGGTGCCCCAGCGCTGGGAGGGCTCGACCTCGCCCATCAGCTTCAGGGCGTAGGCGCGCGCCTCGTCGCCGAGCACTCCGTTCGGCGCCGTGAGCAGGTCCATCAGCTTCTGCTCGTCCGCGGCGGTGATCCGGGTGAGCCCCCAGGCCCCGGCGCCGTCCGGCACGGTGTGGCGCATCCCGGCGGCGGCCAGGAAGTCGTTGACCTTGGCGACGCCGAGCTGCTTCCACAGCGCGGTCGTGGCGTCGTTGTCCGACTTCGTGATCATGGCGGTGGCGAGCGCGGCCTCGCGGTCGGTGAGGTGGCGGTGGTGCTGCCGCACGTCCCGCAGGAGGGTCGCGAGCACGGTGACCTTGACCGTGCTGGCGGAGTCGAAGTGCTGCTCCGCGCGCAGCGTGCACGACGTGCCGGTCGTGCGGTCGTGCACGGACACGGCGGTACGGGCGGTGCTGCCCTCCAGCGCCTTGGTGATGTCCCGCTGCAGTGCCGCGGCCAGTGCGGGTGCCGCCGAGCTGCAGCTGACCCGGGGTGTCGCGGCGGCGGCCTGCGCGGTCGCGGCACCGGCGGCCACGGGGACCGCCACCCCCGCGACGACCGCCGCCGTCATGGCTCGCCGGGTTATTCGCGTATGACCCATGTCACTCCGTCCATCGGGTTGCTGCCGGCCGGGCTGACTGCCCAGTGTCGGTGGACGGTTGGGCCGGACGGGATGTGACGTCCGCTACGTCGCGACGGGTCGGCGGGCGCTTCGCCGGGTCCGGTGCGGCACGGTTCCGGGCCGGGCCGACCGATCGCCGGGGCACACCTCGGGCGCCCTCGCGTGGCCCCGGCGCGCGGCCGCCGCGCTCCCCCGCGGCGGCGGTCCGGACGCCCCAAGTCACGTGCGGGGAGCAGGCCTTGACGATCGGGCGGCGCACCGGAGGCGGCGGTCGCGGGGCGTCGTCACCGCCCGGCGGTCCGGGCCCCACCCGGGCCGGTGCGGCCTTCCGGAGCGGGTTCCCCCGCCCGGCCGCGCACCCGTGCCCGAAGCGTGGCGATATGACCCTAATGTGATGAAGCTCGCACGCCCGCCATGACCTCCGGCGTCATCGACCGCGGGCACGCACCCCGGAAGGATCGAGGACGTCCGGCAGCACGGAGGGACCGGACACCGCACACCCCGATCCGAGGGAGCAGCCATGACCGCCTATGCCGTCGCCCACCTTCGTCCCGGACCGCCGCACGAAGAGGTCTTCACCTACATGGAGCGCATCCAGGACACCCTGACCCCCTTCGGCGGGCACTTCGTCGTCCACGGCGCGACCGTGGAGGTCGTGGAGGGGCGGTGGCCGGGGACGGTCGTCCTGATCGCGTTCCCCGACCTGGACCGGGCGCGCGCCTGGTACCGCTCGCCCGCCTACCAGGAGATCCTTCCGCTCCGCACCCGCCATCTCGACGGCGACGTCGTCCTCGTGGACGGCGTCGGACCCGGTTACGACGTCACCGGGACCGCCGCGCGGCTCAGGGAGGACGCCGTACGGTCGGGCGCCCTGCCGGGGTGACGGCCGGACCGCGGGCCCGCCGGCCTCAGCCGACGAACCGGCAGCCGGAGGTGTGGGAGGCGGCCTCCCCGGCCGCCGCGGCCGCGTCCCCGGCGCGGATGGCCTCCAGCAGGCGGGTGTGGTCCATGCGGTCCTCGGGGCGCAGGACGGGGGCGCCGAAGTGCTCCTTGAGCGAGTCCCTGATCACCTGGCCGAGGTCCGCGTACAGCTCGGCCAGCACCTCGTTGTGCGAGGCGGCCACGACCGCCAGATGGAAGGCGCTGTCCGCGTCCACGAAGGCGTCCCGGTCGCCCGAGGCCCAGGCCCCTTCCCGCCGCTCCAGCAGCGTGTCGAGGCGGGCGAGGTCCTCGTCCGTGCGGCGCGTCGCGGCGAGTCCCGCCGCGGACGACTCCAGGGTGCCGCGCACCTCGGTCACGTCCCGCTGCCGGGCCTCCGCGAAGCGGCGCCGCATCACCCCGGCGAGCTCGCTGGTCGCGGCGACGTAGGTGCCCGAGCCGTGGCGTATGTCCAGCAGGCCGTTGTGGGCCAGGGCGCGCACGGCCTCACGGACCGTGTTGCGGGCCACGCCCAGCTGCCGCACGAGTTCCGGCTCGGTCGGGATGCGCGAGCCCACCGGCCAGGCCCCGGAGGTGATCTGGCGGCGCAGTCCGGACACCACCTGCTCGAAGAGTCCGGAAGGACGGGACACGGGACGTAGACTCATCCCATGATTATACGCCGGAGGGTCCCGGGACGGTCCAGGTCCGCGGAACGGCGGAACCCGGCGCGGCCGCGTGCCCGTACCGGCGGTCTCGCGGTGGTGGCCCTGCTGCTGGTGGCGTTCAACCTCCGCCCCGCCGTCACCAGCCTCGGGCCGGTGCTGGCCGAGGCGCGGTCCGCGCTGGGGATGAGCGGCGCCGTGGCCGGGCTGCTCACCTCCGTGCCGGCACTGTGCTTCGCCCTGGTCGGCGTCGCCGCGCCCCGGCTGGCCCGGCGGCACGGGCCGTCGGCGGTCGTCGCGGCGGGTACGGCCGTGGTCGCCGTGGGGCTGGTGCTCCGGCCGCTGGCCGGCGGCACCGCGCTGTTCCTCGCGCTCAGCGCCGTGGCGCTCGCCGGGATCGCGGTGGCCAACGTGCTGCTGCCGGTGGTGGTCAAGCAGCGCTTCCCCGACCGGGTCGGCCGGATGACGGGCCTGTACTCCATGGCGCTCAACCTGGGTGCCGCCGTCGCGGCGGCCGCCACCGTGCCGCTGTCCGAAGCGTTCGGCGGCGACTGGCGGTGGGGGCTGGGCTCCTGGGGCGTGGTCGCGGCCCTGGCCGTGCCCCCGTGGCTCGTCCTGGCGCGCCTGCGTACGGCGGACCGGGCGCCGGAACCGGTGCCCGTGCCCCCGCCCGGTGCCGGGCCGGGGACGGGGACGGGCCACGGATCCGGGGTCCGGATGACCCGCTCCCCCACCGCCTGGGCGCTGGCCGGGTACTTCGGACTGCAGGCCGGTGCCGCCTACGTCGTCATCGGCTGGCTGCCCCAGATGTTCCGGGACGCGGGGCTGTCGGCCGGGACGGCGGGTCTGCTGTTCGCCGTCACCTCGCTGCTGGGGGTGCCGCTGTCCTACGCCCTGTCCGCCCTCGCGGGGCGGCTCCGGCAGCAGAGCGGCATCGCGGTCACGCTCGGTGCGTTCGGGCTGGCCGGGTACGCGGGCCTGTGGGCGGCACCGTCCGCCGCGCCCTGGGTGTGGGCGGTGCTGCTGGGCGTCGCCAACTGCTCGTTCCCGCTCGCGCTGACGATGATCGGGCTGCGCGGCCGCGACAGCACCACGGTGGTGCGGCTCTCCGCCTTCGCCCAGAGCGCGGGCTACCTGCTGTCGATCCCCGTGCCGTTCCTGGTCGGCGCGCTGTACGAGCGCACCGACGGCTGGCGTGTCCCGCTCGTCCTGCTGGCCGTCCTGATGGTGGCCCAGCTGGCCGCCGGCCTGCTCGCGGGGCGGGACCGGAGCGTGGGCTGAGCACGGCCCCGGGCGGGCGTCCGCCCGGGGCCGGCGGTCCGGGGCGCGAGGTCCCCGGTCCGCGTCACTGACCCACTCTGCCGTCGACGCACTCGCGCAGCAGGTCCGCGTGCCCGCAGTGCCGGGCGTACTCCTCGACCCGGTGCACCAGCAGTTCGCGGACCGCGATCCCGTCCTTGCCCACGCGCGCGCCCAGGTCCGGGTGCTCCGCCAGCGCCGCGTCGGTCGCTGCCTGTTCGCGCTCCAGGTCGGCGTACGCGGCGTCGACCACGGCCTGGTCGGCGACGGCGCCGTCGAAGTCCGCGTCGCGCGGGCCGTACAGCTTCGGCAGCGGTTCCCCGTCGCTGATCCAGTTGCGCCAGTCCCGCTCCACCTCGGCGAGGTGCCGGACCAGGCCGAGCAGCGACATCGTCGACGGCGGGACCGAACGGCGGGCCAGCTGCTCCGGTTCCAGGTCCTGGCACTTCATCCGCAGCGTCATGCGATAGCTCGTCAAGTAGTCCTGAAGGGTGGCGAGTTCACCGTCCGGACTCGGGCCGTCGCTGTTGCGGGGGTCGTCGTCCGGGTCGGCCCACATGTCGGGGTAGACGGTCGCCCTGGTCCATCGCGTCGCTCGGTCGCTCATGCCCCGCATGGTGGCCGGTGACGGCCCGGACGCGCCACCGATTTGCCGGGCGGTCGCCGGCCGGGCAGAGCAGACCGCGGCCGTCCCGTGCCGCGTCAAGGGGGCGGGCACGGAACCGGCCATATCTAGTTGAATCATTGACCACCTCCTCGTGGGCCGGTCAGGCTGGGGGTGCTCAGGACGCCATCGCAGCACCTACGAAAGCCACGAACCCACGAACACCACGGAGGAGAGTCATGCACCGTTTCGGGTACCGGCGCGCCGCGGCGGCCGTGGCGGCAGCGGCCGCCGGAATCCTGCTGGCCACCGCCCCCGCCCCGGCGTCGGCGACGACCGGGCCGGTCGCCGCGGGCGCCGGGGACTCCGGGTGCGCCACCGCGGGCAGTCTCTGCGTCTACGAGACGGAGTGGTTCACGGGACGCTCGGCGCTCTACCGGGAGGTCGACGCCGGGTGCGTCACAGCGCCGTTCGGGATCCTCGCGAACATCAACATGACGGACCGCGCCGTCACGTTCTACAAGAACACGGACTGCACGGGCCCCTCGACGACCGAACCCGCGGGCAACCTCCATTCCTGGAAGTCCCTCGGCCCCATGTTCAGCTTCCGCGCCTGAGACTCCTACCCCCGGCGGCACGCGTCGGCAGACGGCCGGACCCGGTCGTCACCAGGGGAGCGCGCCGTCGCGGTCGAAGTAGCCGCCGGTCGGTCCGTCGGCGCCGACGAGCGCCATGCGGACGATGATCTCGGCGCCCTGCTCGACGGTCTGGAAGCCGGTGTTGCCGTTGAGGTCGGTCTTCGTGAAGCCCGGCTCCACCGAGTTGATCCGGAAGCCCGGCAGCGCCTTCGCGTACTGGACGGTGATCATGTTCACCGCCAGCTTCGACGCCGGGTAGTCCAGGCCCGGGAACAGGTGGGCCGGCTGGTCGGGGTCCGTGACGTGGTGCAGCGATCCCAGGCCGCTGCCGACGTTGACCACGACGGGGGCGGTGGACCCGCGGAGCAGCGGCACGAAGGCGTGCAGCACGCGCACGACACCGAAGACGTTGGTCTCGAAGGTCCGCCGCATCGCGTCGGCGGTGGTCTCCACGGTGGGGACGACGCTGTTGTCCGCCCGGCGCACCTCGATGCCGGCGTTGTTGACCAGCACGTCCAGGCCGCCCCGTTCCCCGACCGTCCGGGCGGCGGCGGCGACCGAGTCGTCGTCCGTCACGTCGAGCCGGACGAAGGACGCCCCGAGCCGCTCGGCGGCCGCGCTCCCCCGCTCGGGGTCGCGGGCCCCGATCCACACGGTGTGGCCCTCCGCGACCAGGCGGCGCGCGGTCTCGTACCCCAGCCCCTTGTTGCCCCCGGTGATCAGTGTGGTGGTCATGGTGTGGCTCCCGTCTCAGGTGTTCGTTCTCCGACACCCCCAGGTTGCGGCCGGACGGGACGGGCAGGCAGTCGTCCGGTTTTCCTGGGACTCGCGGTACCAGCATCCTCCGGCGGGCCGGCCGGCCTGGACGCCGGCACGCCCGCGGGCGCGCTGCGCCACACCGTTCACACGGGTTCCACCGAGGCGTCCGCGCCGGGCGCGCGCCGCATCGGGGCGGTGGGCCGCGGGACCGCGGTTTCCCGGTCCATCAGGTCGGCGTCCGCGCCGAGGACGGCGACTTCGAGGGCCGTCCGTGCGTAGACCCGGGCGGAACGCAGCAGTTGGTGCAGGAAAGTGGACATCGCGGGCCTCCTGTGACGGTGGAAGGTGAGCCCGTCGTGCCTCGGACGCGGACCGCGCCGCAGCCCGCGTGAGGGCTGCCCGCGGGCCCGTTCCGGGGGAAGGGCTCCTGTACGTCACGCTACGAACCCGGCGGGGCACCCCGCTTCGGGCAGAAGTCCGACCCGTCCCGCGGTCACTGCGACTTTCGGCCGAGTGCCGGTCCCCTACGCGGGCGATACGCGGAGCTGCCTAGGCTTCGGGGATGCGCGCACCGATCGTGGCGGACGAGTCCGAGCCGGCCGGGGACGTCCATGACGGTCCCCGCCCGGCGGCACCGGCGGCACCCGTGCGCAGGCGCCCGGGGCTCAGCGCCCGGCTGAAGCTCACCCTCAGCTACGCCGGGTTCGTCCTGCTCTCCGGCAGCCTGCTGCTGGCCGTGGTCTGGGCGTTCCTGCTGCGCTACGTGCCCGACAACAGCAAGGGCCTGCTGGGGATCTCGCCCAACCGGACCGTCCTCCTGCACGTCTTCGCCCCCGCCGCTGCGGCGGCACTGGTCTTCCTGCTGCTGTTCGGGGTGCTGGGGGGATGGCTGCTGGCCGGCCGGATGCTCGCACCGCTCACCCGGATCACCGCCGCCGCACGAACCGCCGGCAACGGATCGCTCTCCCACCGCATCCGCATGGAAGGCCGCCACGACGAGTTCCGCGAACTCTCCGACGCGTTCGACACCATGCTCGAGCAACTCGAATCCCACGTCGCCGAACAACAGCGCTTCGCCGCCAACGCCTCCCACGAACTGCGCACCCCCCTCGCCATCTCCAAGGCCCTCCTCGACGTCGCCCGCACCGACCCCACCCGCGACCACACCGAGCTCATCCACCGCCTCCACGCCGTCAACACCCGCGCCATCGACCTGACGGAAGCGCTCCTCCTGCTCAGCCGCGGCAACAACGCCCACCTCCCCCGCGAGACCGTCGACCTCTCCCTCCTGGCCGAGGAGACCTCCGAAACCCTGCTCCCCCACGCCGAACGGCGACGCATCACCCTCCACGTCACCGGCGGCACCGCCCCCACCCGCGGCTCCGCCGAACTCCTCCTGCGCATGACAACGAACCTCGTCCAGAACGCCGTCGTCCACAACCACCCCACCGACGGCACCGTCACCGTGCACACCGAAACCCACCGCCACACCAGCCTCCTGCGGGTCGAGAACACCGGACCGCCGCTGCCCCCCGACCTCGTCCCCACCCTCACCGAACCCTTCCAACGCGGAACGCAGCGCATCCGCAGCGACGAACACCCCGGCGTCGGGCTCGGCCTCGCCATCGTCCACAGCATCGTCCGCGCCCACCACGGAACCCTCCACCTCGCCCCCCGTCCCACCGGCGGCCTCAGCGTCACCGTCCGCCTCCCCACCGCGCGGCAGGCGCCGGAACCGGGCGGGACCCGGTAGGCCGGCGGCGCGTCGGGGCGGCCGGCTAGCGTTCCGCCAGGCCGGAGCGCCACGCCCACAGGGCGATCTCGACGCGGTTGCGGGCGGAGAGCTTGGTCTGGATGTTCCCCAGGTGGGTCTTCACCGTTCCCAGGGACACGAAGAGTGCGGCCGCTATCTCCGCGTTGGTCAGTCCCTCGGCGACGAGACGGGTGACCTCGGTCTCCCGTGAGGACAGCCCCGGTCCCGGCGGGGCGGCGGTCCGCGGCGTCCTCAGCCCCCGCAGCAGGCGGATGGTGATCGCCGGACTGACCAGGGCCTCCCCGGAGTACGCCGCGCGCACCGCCTCGGTCAGCAGGGCCGGGCCGGAGTCCTTGAGCAGGAAACCGCAGGCGCCGCTGTTCAGGGCGTTGTACACGTACTCGTCGTCGTCGAAGGTCGTGACGACGACGACCTTCGGGGAGCTCCGGGCGCCGGGCCGGTTGAGTTCGCGCAGGGCCTGCAGGCCGTCCATCCGCGGCATGCGGATGTCCATGAGGACGACGTCGGGCTCGAGCGCGCGGGCCAGTTCCAGGGCCTGGACGCCGTCCTTGGCCTCGCCGACCACCTCGATGTCGTCCTCGGCGCCGAGGATCAGCGAGAAGCCGGTGCGGACCATGGTCTGGTCGTCGGCCAGCAGGACACGGATGGTCATCGGGCACCCCTGGTCGGTATGCGCGCCTGTACGCGCCAGCCCTCGGGGGACCTCGGGCCGGCGGTGAGGGAGCCGCCGAGCGCCGCCGTGCGCTCCCGCAGGCCCTTGAGGCCGTAGCCGCCTCCCGCCGTGTGCCCGGCCCGGCCGCGGCCGTCGTCGGACACCTCGACCGTCACCGCGTCGGGCCGGCCGTGGCGGCGGACGAGGATGTCGAGCGAGCGGGCGTCGCCGGCGTGCTTGCGCACGTTGGTGAGGGCCTCCATGACCACCCGGTGCACGGCCGACTGGACGTCGATGGGGACCACGTCGACCTCGCCCTCGATGCGCAGCCTCACCTCCAGGCCGCTGTCGGAGGTGAAGTGCCCGGCCAGCGACCTGATGTCGGCGATCGTGCCCGTGGGCGAGAGCCGGGCGTGGGCGTCGGGTTCGCGCAGCAGGGTGACCATGCGGCGGATGGCCGTCATCGCCTCGTCGCCGGCCTCCTCGATCCGTTCCAGGGCGGGGAGCACGGCCTCCGGCTTGCTCGCCGCCACGGTCCGCGCGGCCTGGGCCAGCACGACGATGCCCGTGACGTGGTGGGCGACGTAGTCGTGCAGATCGGACGCGATGCCCGTCCGCTGCGCCTGCTGTGCCGCGATCATCCGGCGTTGCCGGCTGGTCTGGAACATGCGCAGGTAGAGTCCCGCCGCGGCGAAGATGACGCCGCCCAGCGCGAGGACCAGGGCGAGGACCAACGCCACTCGCTGGTTCACCAGCCGCGTCGGCTGGAGCACCAGGCCCGCCAGCAGCAGCGGTACCGCGAAGCCGGCGCGTACCGGCTCGGCCCGCCACGCGGCCAGTCCGACGAGGACGACGCCCACGACGGAGACGGTGAACCCGAAGGGGACGACCTGGTAGGAGACCGGCGGCGCCACGAAGGCCACCAGCACCAGGGCCGCTCCCAGGACGGAGGCGGCGGTGCCCAGTGCCGCGGCGTTCAGGCGTGGCATCAGCACGGCGACGACCATGGCCAGCAGCACGGTGGGCGGGTGGGCGGCGTTCACCGTCACGTCCAGGGTGCCCAGGACCAGCAGCGCCACGAGGGCGGCCACCCAGCCGATGCCCTGGACCAGCCGCTCGAAGAGGCCCTCAGCCCTGTTCCCCACGTTCCCGTCATCTCCGCTTCCGCTCGCCGACCGGGCGGAAGCCGCTCCGGGTGCCCTGTCCAGTGTCACCGATCCGCCACGGAGGACCCGGGCCCGCTTCCCCGCGCCGGGGGCGGGACGGTGCCGTCGGGGCACGCGGCCCTCCCCCGGGCCCCGTCCCTGTCGTCCGAGCCGTCCGAGCCGTCCGTTCCTGCGCCCAGCACCACCACGTCGAGGACGGCCTGGGCGTAGACGCGGGCGGTGCGCAGCAGGCGGTGCACCGGGGGTTCCCCGGGGGTGCCGCCGTGCGGTGCCGTGGACGGGACGGGCCCGTCGCCGCCACCGTGCGCCCCGGTCACCGTCGCACCTGCCCGGTGGCGGGGCCGTCGGCGAGGGCGCCCCGGACGAGTTCGCCGAGCAGCGCGGGGTACGTCAGCCCCTGGTGCGCGAACATCTTGGGGACCTGGGACTGCGCGGTCATGCCGGGCATGGTGTTCACCTCGTTGAGGACGGGGCCGTCGGGGGTGAGGAAGAAGTCGCAGCGCGCCACTCCGCGGCAGCCGAGCGCCGTGAAGAGGGCGAGGGAGGCCTCGACGAGCCGGTCCTGCTCCCGGGCGGAGAGCGGGGCGGGGATCAGGAACCGGGCTCCGCCGTCGTACTTCTGCTCGGTGTCGAAGAGGCGCCCGTCGTCCAGCACGATCTCCAGCGGGGGCCCGGTCACGAGGCGGCCGTCCGCGCGCCGCAGAACGGCGAGGTCCACCTCCCGGCCGGTCACGAGGTGCTCGACCAGGACCCTGCCGTCGATCCGCAGCGCGGCGGCGATCGCCGGCGCGAGGTCCGTCTCGTCGGTGACGAGTGACACGCCGTGGCTGGACCCCGCGGCGACCGGCTTGACCACGACCGGGCCGTCGAAGCGCACCTGGTCGGCGGTGTCCGCGGTGACCAGGAATCCCGGGGCGACGGCGATGCCCACGGCCTCGGCCACCAGTTTCGTCGCCCACTTGTCCATCGCCAGGGCGCCGGCCCGGACGCCCGCGCCGACGTAGGGGAGCCCTGCCAGGTCCAGCAGCGCCGCGAGCGTGCCGTCCTCGCCCAGCGGGCCGTGCAGCGCCGGGAAGACGACGTCGCAGCCCGCCAGCACGGCGAGCGCCGCGGACAGGCTCTCCGCCGGGGAGCCCGCCAGGGGCCGCCCGGCCGCGTCCCGCCACACCCCGTCGCGTCCGATGGTGAGGGCGACGACGTCGTGGACGGCCGGGTCGAGCGCCGAGCCGACGGACGCGGCGGAGCCGAGGGAGACCTCGTGCTCGGTGCTGCGGCCGCCGCCGAGCACGGCGACGCGGATGCGGGGGGCGTTCCCGTGGGCGGTCATGCGGCCACCGCCGGGCCGTGCGCCGTGCGGCGCAGGCGTGCGCCCAGGCCTGTCACGATCTCGTGCTCGATGGTCCCGGACCACCGGGCCCAGTCCCGGACGGTGGGCTCGCCGGCGTCGCCCGAGCCGAAGACGGTGGCGACGTCGCCGGGTGCGGCCGGGCGTTCGCCGCAGTCCACGATCACCTGGTCCATGGAGACGCGTCCGACGACGGGGCAGCGGCGGCCGCCGAGCAGCACCTCCGCGCGGCCGGACGCCGCGCGGGGCAGGCCGTCCGCGTAGCCGACGGCGAGCAGGGCCAGGTGGGTGGGCCGCGGGGCGGTCCACGCGTGTCCGTAACCGGCTCCGGCGCCGGCCGGCACCGTGCGGACGGACACGACGGGCGCCCTGAGCGTGAGTGCGGGGCGGAGCCGGGTGGTGCGCGTCGGGTCGATGCCGTAGAGGCCGGCGCCGACGCGGCTGAGGTCGAAGCGGGTCCGCGGGTCGGTGAGGGTCGCCGAGGTGGCGGCCAGGTGCCGGACGTCCGGGCGCAGCCCGGCCCGTACCGCGGTGGCCGACGCCGTCCGGAACAGGTCGAGCGCGCGGTCGGTGCACGGGTCCCCTGGGGTGTCCGCGCAGCCGAGGTGGCCCATGACGCCGGTCACCCGGACCAGGCCGGCCCGCTCCGCCTCACGGGCCCGCAGGCACAGGTCGGGCCACTGGCGGGGGTCGGCGCCGTCCCGGGCCATGCCGGTGTCCAGGTGCAGGTGCACCCGCGCGGGCCGTCCGGTCCGCGACGCGGCGCGGACCACCGCGGCCAGGTGCTCGGGGCCGGGTACGGCCACCGAGACGTCGGCCCGCAGGGCCTCGTCGAAGGCGGCGTCCACCGGGTTGAGCCAGCTCAGGATCGGGACCCGGAATCCCGCGTGCCGGAGGGACAGCGCCTCCTCGACGGAGGTGACGCCCAGGGAGGTCGCGCCCGCGGCCAGCGCGGCACGGGCCACGCCCGCCGCGCCGTGACCGAAGCCGTCGGCCTTGACCACCGCCATCAGGCGAGCCGCGCGGGCGGCGAGGAGGCGGGTGTTCGCGGCGACCGCCGCCAGGTCGACGTCCAGCTCCGGGCCCGAGGTGCCGCCAGGTGACGGGGGCGGCGGCGGTGGCGGGGGCGGTCCGACGAGGCGGACGACGGGATCGGTCAGTGGTGCGCACAGCATGGGAGGCCCTTCGGGTGTCGCGGTCGGACCGGCCCCCCG
Organism: Streptomyces sp. NPDC005722; assembly: GCF_040630935.1. Lineage (NCBI taxonomy): Bacteria > Bacillati > Actinomycetota > Actinomycetes > Kitasatosporales > Streptomycetaceae > Streptomyces > Streptomyces sp. NPDC005722. Next base: position 69,899 of record NZ_JBEXYN010000014.1, on the reverse strand, counting down.
GGGGCCGGGCGGACACGAGGCGTCACCGGGACGGAAGTGGGGAGCGGCCCACGCCTGCGTGGGTGCCGGGGGCCGGGACCGGTGGCCGGGGCACAGGGTGCGCGTGGTTCCGGTACGTGGCGTGGAGCTCATGGCAAGGACGCTACGAAGCCGCCCCGGCCGCCCGCTTCGGGCGGAAGTCGGACGTCTTCACGGTGCGCTACGACTTTCGGCCGATGCCCGCGCCGCCCCGCCGCCGGGTTCTTCAGCTCCGCGGGTCGTGTCCGTTCCCGCGGGTCGCGTTCCCGCGGTCGGCGTCCGTACGGGGGCGCCCGCGAAGGCCGGGCACGAGCCTGTGGGTCTCGGTAGCCTGAGGGGTGGTACGGCCATGAGGCGGTCCTGCCGCGGGCGCCGCGACGGCAGCCGCCTCACAGGCGCCCGGGCATCCCGGGGCGACCGGGATCGTCACCTTGCGTGACAGGACTGAGCATGGGCAATCCCTCACAGGCTCCCTTCGGACGGCACTTCACGGGGGCGTCCGGCGACGAGGACGTCGCCGGTTTTGTGCTGGACGACGAAGGCGTCGTCTCGGCGTGGAGTTCCGCGGCCGAGCGGCTCCTCGGCTTCGGGCCCGCGGACGTCGTCGGACGCCCGGCGGCCGAGTTGTGGCCGGAGGCCTTCGCCGGACGCACGGGGGACGCCGCCGCGCAGCCGTACGACGGGGGACGACGCGCCCTGCTGGCCCGGCGGGACGGGGAGCGCGCCGACGTCGTCCTCCACCTGTCGCGGTTGCTGCGCCCGGGCGGCCGGGACACCGGGGGCACCCTGGTCGTCGTGGTCCCGGCGGCGCATGCCACGGCCGAGGGACAGGCGATCCTGGAGGCCCTCTTCACCCAGGCGCCCATCGGCATCGCCGTCTACGACCGGGACCTGCGCTTCGTACGGATCAACGCCGCCCTGGAACGCATCCACGGGTTCCCCGGTGACAGTGCCCTCGGCCGTCCGGTCAGCGAGGTGCTGCCGGGGCTCGACGCCATGGCGATCGAGCGCAGGCTGAAGGGGGTCATGGACAGCGGCCGTCCGGTCGTCAACGCCGTCCACCAGGGTCGCACCCCGGCCGACCCGGACCGGGACCACGTCTGGCACGTCTCCTCGGTCGTGCTCACGGCACCGGACGGCGACGTCCTCGGGGTCACCGATCTGATCATCGACATCACCGACCGCCACCGGACCAAGGAGCGCCTCGCGCTCCTCGACGAGGCCGTGATGCGCATCGGCACCACGCTGGACGTGCGGCGCACCGCGGAGGAACTGGTGGACGTGCTCGTGCCCCGGCTCGCCGACGTGGCGACGATCGACCTCCTCGACGACGTCATGGAGGGCGCGGAACCGGAGCCGATGGGCTCGGGGCCCGTCGCGCTGCGGTCGCTGGCCCGCACGGCCGTCGACCCGGACGTCGTCGCCGGGCTCCGGCGGCCCGGGGAACTGCAGGACTACCCCACGGACTCGCCGCACGTGCAGAGCCTCGCCGACGGCCGGCCGCGGCTGATCCCCGCGGTGGGCCCCGAGGCCGGCCGGCTGCGGGACACCGCCGACCGCCAGGTCGGGGCGATGCCCGGGCACGGGACCGACTCCCTGATCCTCGTGCCGCTGCGCGCGCGGGACGCGACGCTGGGCCTGGTGCACCTGTACCGGGGACGCGAAACGGAGCCCTTCGAAGCGGACGACCTCGTGCTCGCCCAGGACATCGTCGCGCGGGCCGCGGTGTGCCTCGACAACGCCCGCCGCTACACCAACGAGCACACGGCCGCGCTCACCCTCCACGCGAGCATGCTGCCGCGCAGCGTCCCGGACCAGAGCGCGGTCGAGGTGGCGCAGCACTACCGGCCGGCGCGGGTGCACGCGGGGGTGAGCGGCGACTGGTTCGACGTGATCCCGCTGTCGGGCGCCAGGGTGGCGCTGGTGGTGGGCGCGGTGCCGGGCACGGGTTTCCAGGCGGCCGCGTGCATGGGGACCATCTGCTCGGCGATCCGCACCCTCGCCCAGGTGGATCTGACGCCCGATGAGTTGCTGGGCCAGATCGACGACATGGTGCCGCGGCTCCTGGAACGCGAACACGCCACCGGATCCGCTCCGGTGGTGGAGGCCCTGAAGGGGTCCACCTGCCTGTACGCCGTCTACGACCCCGTCACGCGGCGGTGCGTCATGGCGAGCGCCGGGCATCCGCCGCCCGCGGTCGTCGGAAGGACCGGGGACGTGCTGATCCCCGAGGTGCCGGTCAACAACCCCCTCGGCCTGGGGGACCCGGTGTTCGAGCCGCTGGACCTGGAACTGCCGGAAGGCAGCACCCTGGTGTTCTCCAGCCACAGCCTCCAGCGCCCCACGGACACCTCCGAGACGCTCGCCGCCCGGCTCAGCACCGTCGTCGCCGACCGGGGCCGCCCGATCGAGGAGATCTGCCGCGCCATCTCCGACCTGGTCGCCGCCCACCTCACGGTGGAGGACGGCCTGGCCCTGCTGCTCGCCCGCACCCACCCCCTGGACCCGGGGAAGCTGGCCACCTGGACCGTGCCCCCGGTCCCGGCGGCCGTCGGCGACATGCGGTCCCTGGTGCTGCGGCAGCTCGGCCAGTGGGGGCTGGAGCACCTGGCCTTCTCCACCGAACTCATCGTCAGCGAGCTGATCACCAACGCGATCCGCCACGGGCAGGACCCGATCCGGCTGCGGCTGATCCTGGACCGCACGCTCATCTGCGAGGTCAGCGACACGGCGAGCACCTCGCCGCACATCCGCCGGGCGGCCACCACCGACGAGGGCGGCCGCGGGCTCTTCCTGGTGGCGCAGTGCTCGCACCGCTGGGGCACCCGGTACGCCCTGGCCGGCAAGACCATCTGGGCCGAGCAGACCCTGGAGCCCGTCCCGGCGGCCTGACGCGTCCGGCACCCGGTCGTCACTCCGCGCGATTCACCCGTTCGGCGGCTTCTTGGTCGCGGTTCCGGGGCGACCGGCGTCTCCTGGACGCGACCGCATCCGCGTTCGAGTGGGAGGTCGCCGATGTACGACATGCGCGCCGAACCCATAGCGACGGAAACCGGATCCGCCCAGTTGTGGCATGTTCTCCGGCTTGACGGAAGCGCCTTGTGCGGCCGTGCGCTCGCCGCCAGGTCCGTCCCCGCCCCTGATGACGACGACTGCCGCGACGAGTACTGCACCCCGTGCATGACCGCGGTGGCCACGGCGGCGTCCCGCCGCGGCAGGCTCCGCCCCATGGTCTGATGGTCTGACCCTGCCGTGCGCACACGTTCCGTGTCGGCGGAACTGCCGCTGCGGCCCCGGGCGTTCGGCGCACGCACCGGGAAGCGGACCTTGAGGTCCGCTACGATGGGGCACCCCAGCGGGGAGACCGAATCCCCACCGACCGCAGACAGGCCGCCCGCCCCATGAGCCCCTCGCCCACCCCCTCCCCCGACCCCGCCCGGCCGGCGTCCGCCCCACCACGACGGGCGGACGCCCGCCGCAACCACGAACGGGTGGTCGCCGCCGCGGTGGACGTCTTCCGCGAACGCGGCACCCTGGCCACCGTCCCCCAGATCGCGGCCCGGGCCGAGGTCGGCAAGGCGACGGTCTACCGCAGTTTCCCCACCAAGGAGGACCTGCTGGAGACGGTCACCCGGCTGAGCCTGGAGGAGCTCGGACGGCGCACCGCGGCGGCCCAGGACGCGCCCGGCCCCGACGAGAGCTTCCGGCGGCACGTCCTCGCCCTTTTCGACGTGCTGGCCCACGACCGCCTGCTCGCCGAACGGCTGGCGGACGGCGCCTCGCCGGCCGCCGTGTCGGTCCTGGAGTCGCTGACCGGTGCCATGGAGTCCGCCCGGGCGGCGGGGGCGCTGCGCCAGGACGCCACCCCGCTGGATCTGCGGGTGCTCCTGTGTGGCACGGCCCTCCAGTTGGTGCGGCTCGAGGAACGTGACCCGGCGGTCTGGCGCCGCTACGCGGACATGGTGCTGCGCGGTCTCGGCCGCTGAGCGGGGCGTGGGGGCGCGCCCCGGCGGGCAAACAGCCCGCAATATTCCGGCCCTCGGCTCCCGGACCGTGCCGCGGGGATTTATGGTGCGAATGTCGGATGTATCAGATGATCCGATGGCCGCGAGCGCAGGAGGCGCCGCGGCCCCGTGCACTCCAACTGACGCCATGGCACCGTGATCGAGGCATTCCACACCGAGACGCTTCCCCCCGACGAGCGGGCGGAGTACTGGCGGGACGCCGTCCAGCAGGCCTTCACCCGGTTCGAGATCCGGACCCACGACGAGGGGGCGGTACGCGGATCCCTCTGGCTGGCGTCTGTCGGCGCCGTCCGCATAGGCCACGTCGAGGCCGGCCCCCAGCGGATGACCCGGACGCGGGGGACCATCGCCAACGACTCCGGCGCCACGCTCATCGTCAGCCTGCAGGAAGCGGGGAGCAGCGTCGTGGCCCAGGACGGCCGCGAGACGCTCCTCTCGTCCGGGGAACTCGTCCTCGTCGACTCACGACGGCCCTTCCTCCGCGACTTTCCCGGCGGTTTCCGGCAGAACATCGCCGCCATACCCCTGGAGATGCTCGACGTCCCCGACGCGTACCTGGCCCGGGTCATCGGCCGGGCGTACCCGGCGACGCACGACATCGGCGGCATCCTGGCCTCGTTCGTGAGCAGGCTGGCCCGGGCTGCGGAGTCCGACGCCTACGTGTCGGGCACGAACCACCACCTGGAGCGGGGGATGGTGGACGTGGTCACCGCGCTGGTGGCGCACGAGGGGCGGCTCGACGCCGATGTCTCGCCGACCGCGGAGGAGACACTGCGGCTGCTCGTCGGCGACTACATACGGACGCACCTCGGTGACCCGGCGCTCTCCCCGGCCATGATCGCGGCCGCCCACCGCGTCTCCGTGCGCTACCTGCACAAGCTGTTCCAGGAGGAGGACCTGACCGTCGGCCGGTCGATCCGCCGTCAGCGGTTGGAGGCGTGCCTCGACGACCTCGCGCGTCCCGAACTGGCGGGTCTGACGGTGGAGACGATCGCGCGGCGGCGGGGTTTCGCCGGCCCGGCGCAGTTCAGCCGGATCTTCCGCGCGGCCTACGGCGTGTCCCCGGCATCGTGGCGCCACATGGCGGCCGCCGGGACCCCACGGCGCGCTTGACCGGCGTCCACCACGACGCGCCGCCCCGGCCTACGCCTGCGGCACCACTCCGTCCGCCGGGGAGCGGGCGGTCCGGGGCTCGCGGTCGTCGGGCGTCTCCTCGTCGCGGCTGAGCGCCGCGTTCCTGGTGTCGGGCATGAGGACGTACGTGATGAGGGAGACGAACGCGCACGCCGACACGTACCAGAAGAAGGCCGACTCGTGGCCCGCGTCCTTGAACCACAGGGCCACGTACTCGGCGGTACCGCCGAACAGCGCGTTGGCGATCGCGTACGGCAGCGCCACGCCCAGCGCCCGCACCCGGGTGGGGAACAACTCGGCCTTCACGGCGGCGTTGATCGAGGTGTAGCCCGTGACCATGACGAGCGCGGCCAGCGTGAGCCCGAGCGCGGGCCAGTACGAGGAGGCCGAGCCGAGCGCCGTCATGATCGGGTAGGTGCCGAGGGTGCACCCCACCGCGAAGGTGATCAGCAGCGGCCTGCGGCCGATCCGGTCGGAGAGCGCCCCCGCCGGGGGCTGGAGCAGCGCGAAGACGGACAGCGCGGTGAAGCTCACCAGGGTGGCGGTGTTCTTGGCCATGCCGGCGCTGCCGATCAGGTACTTGGTGAGGTAGGTCGTGTACGTGTAGTAGGCGACGGTCCCGCCCAGGGTGAGCGCCATGACCAGGAGTGCCTGGCGCCGGTGCGCCCACAGCAGCCGGAGCGAGCCCCGGGCGTCGTCCCCGGACCCGGCCTCTTCGGCGAAGGCGTCGGTCTCCTCCAGGCTGCGCCTGATCCAGAAGACCACCACCGCGAAGACCGCGCCCAGGGCGAAGGGAACGCGCCAGCCCCACGTGTGCAACTGGGCGTCGGTCAGCACGTGCTGGAGGACGATCAGGACCGCCAGGCCCAGCAGTTGACCGGCCGTCATCGACACGTACTGGAAGGACGAGCCGAAGCCGCGCCGGTTCCGGGCCGAGGCCTCGGTGAGGTAGGTCGCGCTGGCCGCGTACTCGCCGCCGATGCTCATGCCCTGCAGCAGCCGGGCGAACAGCAGGACGAGCGCTCCGGCGTAGCCGGCCTGCCCGTACGTCGGGGCGACCGCGATCAGCAGGGCGGCGACCGACATCATGGTGACGGTGAGGGTCAGCGCGCTCTTGCGGCCGTGGCGGTCGGCGGCACGCCCCAGCACCCAGCCGCCGACGGGGCGCATGAGGAAGCCGACCGCGAAGATGCCGGCGGTGTTCATCAGCCGGGTGGTCGGATTGCCGCCGGGGAAGAAGGAGTCGGCGAAGTAGACGGCGAAGCCGGCGTAGACGAACCAGTCGTACCACTCGACGAGATTGCCCAGCGAGCCTCCCACAAGGGCGAGGCGGCGCTTGCCGGGCTCCCGGGCGGACGAGGGCGCGGGCACGGGCGCGGGCGCGGGCGCGGCGGGGGTCGGCGGCATGGGCGGCTCCAGCGGGAAAGCCCCGGAGGGGGGACGAGGTACGGCGCCCGGGTCTAACGTCCCGCTACGATTCCGGGTCACGGACGACGCGCCGCGCGACGGCCCGGGGAGCGGCGTCGACGTGGTCGCGTTCCCGTACGTGGTGCACGTGGTGGTCGCCGATGAGCTTGGGCGAGCGCTGGATCACCACCATCGCCGCGTCGTCGCGCAGCGGCCCGCCGACGTGGCGGACCAGGTCGTCGCGCAGGTGCTGGAGCAGCGCCTCGGGGCCGCTGCCGCCCCACAGGGCGACGCGCTCGGCGAGCGGGTAGAAGGAGCCGTCGGGTGACCGGGCCTCGAGCACGCCGTCGGTGTGCAGCAGGAGGGTGTCGTCGTCCTCGAAGGTGAAGGTGTCGGTCGTGAAGTGTTCCCTGGGCAGTCCGCACATGCCCAGCGGCGGCGCCGGGTGGTCGGCGTGGAGGGTGCGCACCTCGCCGTCGCGCAGCAGGAGGGGCGGTGGATGGCCACAGTTGATCATCCGGGCGCCGGCGTCCTCGTCCTCGATGTCGAGCACGAGCGCGGTGACGAAGTGCTCGCTGAACTCCCCGGCGACCTCGTCGGCGGGCCGCCGGGCGCCGCCGGGCGCCGGCCCTGCGGCACTGGGCGCACTGGCGGCCCCGGCGGCCCCGGCCGGCTCCGCGTCGCCGGGGTCGTCCGTGCGCGCGGCACGTTCGGCGTGTTCCTCCGCGTGCTCGGCCAGGTGCCTGCAGATGCTCGTCTCCAGGCTGTCGCCGAGGTCCAGGAGGTCGGAGCAGCGGTGCGCGGCCTCCCGGAAGGCGCCCATCAGCGCGGAGGCGTCCCCGATGGCCGTCAGGCCCTTGCCGCGGACGTCCCCGATGATCAGGCGGGTGCCGGGGCCTCTTCGGGTGGCCGCGTAGAGGTCGCCGCCGATGTCGGCGTCGTGCTCCGCCGCCAGGTAGAGCGAGGCGATCCGCAACGGGCCCATCCGGTGCGGCAGCGGGCGCAGGACCACGCGCTGCGTGGCCTCGGAGACGGAACGTACGCGTTCCAGTTCCCGCCTCCGGCACTCGCGCCTGCGGCACATGCCCACCAGCAGCACCGTGATCACGGCCAGGGCGACGATCTGCGCCTGGTGGTTGCCGGTGAAGCCGCCGCGGAGCACGGAGATCAGCGCCTGCGCGGCCACGGCCAGCCCTCCGATGACCGCCGTGAGCCCGGTGCCCGCGAACCACGGCGTCACGGCGGGCGCGACGACGAGCAGCGGCCCGAGGTGCACGTTGCTGGGTGCGACCAGGTCCGCGGCGGTGATCGCGACGATCAGGCCGAGCGGGATCGACACCAGCGCGTGGCCCGGCTGCCACGGCTGCCACAGGTCGGCGATGCGCCGCTGGAGACCCATATGTGCTGTTTGCCCGGTGTAGCGGGAATGACGCGACCCCGTGGGCACGGGCTGGGTCCCGCCGCCGGGGTCCGCGTCGGCGTCGGCGTCGGCGTCGCCTAAGGAACGCCGAGCTCGAAGAGCACGTATCCGGCGTACGAGCCGGAGGCCAGTGCGGCGCAGCCCAGCAGCGCCGCCCGGGCGGACGGCCGGACCCGGGCGAGGGCCAGCGCGGGCGGCACGAACAGCGGGAAGGCGGGCAGCAGGTAGCGCGAGACGTTGCCGAAGATCTGCTGCGTGCCCAGCACGGTGACGACGGTGAGCACCGTGTGGACGACCAGGACCAGCGGCGGCCGCAGCCCCACCAGGGCCGGGATCAGCGCGAGCGCCAGCACGACGACGCCCACGCCGACGAGGTCCTCGACCGGGCAGGCCGACAGGTAGTCGAAGTGGCCGACCACCACGGAGGTGAAGACCGTGAAGGTGTGCCGGCCCCAGTCGAAGGTGTGGGCCCAGGCGCCTTCCTGGAGCGTGAAGTAGCCCGCCGGATCGCCCGTCCGGTACCCCACCCAGGCGAGGTAGCCGAGCAGGCCGAGCGGTGCGGTCACGATGGCGGCCAGCGGCCGCGCCACGCCGTCGATGCGCGGCTTCCGCAGGGCGAGCAGGGCCGCCATGACGAGGGCGCCGATCAGCGCGGTGGCGGTGGGACGGGCCAGCCCGGCAGTGAAGGTGAGCAGGCCCGCGGTGAGCCAGCGGCGGGTCATGACCGCGTGGCAGGCCCACACCGCCAGGGCGACGTAGAGGGACTCCGAGTAGCCGGACCACTCGGTGCCGGAGCCGGGCCACACCGCCCACAGCCCGGCCGCGCAGAGCCCGGCGCGATGGCCGCCGAGACGCGCGGTGACGGCGTACACGCCGAGGGCGGCGACGAAGGAGGCGAGGACCGACACCAGCATCCCCGCCCCGTACAGGCCGAGGCCCGTCACCTCCGAGGTGAGCCGCATCGCGGCCGGGTAGAGCGGGAAGAAGGCGGCCGAGTTGCCCTCGAGGGTGATCAGGCCGGTCGCGCCGGGCACGGGGACGAGCTCCGGGTGGTAGCCGTGGGCGGCGACCTGCTGGTACCACCAGCCGTCCCAGCTGGCGAGGACGTCCCAGGGGCGTGCCCCGCCGCCGAAGCGCGGGTCCTTGTCGCGGAAGTCGCCCGTGTGGTCCAGCAGGAACAGGAAGACGGCGAACCCGGCGAGCTTGAGCGTGCCGTAGACGGCGAGGGCGCGCCCCCAGCGGGCGGTGCGGGAGGGCTCCTCGCGCGGGCCGTCGGCGGTGTCCGCGGCCGGTGCGGCGGCGAGCGTGCTGGTCATGAGGGGGCGGGTTCCGTCCGACGGTCGTGCCGGCCGCGGAAGACCCACGACCGGAGGAGCAGGAAGCGCAGGAGCGTGGCGGCCAGGTTGGCGGCGACGAGCACCGCGAGCTCGGCCCGGTGCCCGGCGGCCGGTGCGGTGTGGTGCAGGGTGGCCAGCGCGCCGCCGGTCAGCCCGAGGCCGACGAGGAACGTGAGCAGTCCGCGTGCGTGGTGGCGTACGGCGCCGGAGCGGCCGCGCACACCGAAGGTGAGCCGCCGGTTGGCCGCGGTGTTGGCGACGGCGCAGGTCAGCAGCGCCAGGGCGTTGGCGGCCTGGGGGCCGGCCGGCGCGCGCAGCGCCGCGTACAGCAGCAGATGCCCGAGGGTGCTGCCGGCGCCGACGGCCGCGAAGCGCAGCAGTTGGGAGAGGAGCCCGGCCGGTACCTCGGTGACGGCGAAGGCGCGGCGCAGTCCGGCGAGCGGGAGCCGGCCGGTGGCCAGTGAGCGGCCGATGCGGACGATGCCGCGCAGGTCGGCCAGGGCGGTCGGCAGGATGTGCACCCGGCTGTCGGGGTCGTCGACCCAGTCGACGGGCACCTCGTGGATGCGCAGCCCGGCGCGTTCGGCGATGACGAGGAGTTCGGTGTCGAAGAACCAGCCGGGGTCCTGGACCAGGGGCAGCAGCCGCTCCGCGACGTCGCGGCGTACGGCCTTGAAGCCGCACTGGGCGTCGGAGAAGCGGACCGCGAGCGTGGAGCGCAGCAGCACGTTGTAGCAGCGGGAGATGACCTCCCGCTTCGGACCGCGGACGACCCGGGCCCCGCGTGCCAGGCGGGTGCCGATGGCGATGTCGGAGTGCCCGGACATCAGCGGCGCGACCAGCGGCAGCAGGGCCGCGAGGTCGGTGGAGAGGTCGACGTCGAGGTAGGCGAGGACCGGCGCCGACGACTGCGACCAGGCGGCGCGCAGCGCCCGGCCACGCCCCTTCTCGGCCAGCCGGGTCCACGTCACCTCGGGCAGTTCCGACGCGAGGCGCCCGGCGATCAGCGGGGTGCGGTCGGTGCTGGCGTTGTCGGCCACGGTGATGCGGAACGCGTACGGGAAGGTGTCACGCAGATGGGCGTGGAGGCGCCGGACGGACGGCTCCAGGTCCTCCTCCTCGTTGTGGACGGGGACCACGACGTCGAGCACGGGGTCGGGGTGTCGGGCCGGGAGGGGTGCGCGCCCCATCACCGCGACCGGGCGGTCTTCTCTCATGTGCTGTCCGCATCTGTTCGCTGGAAGGGGGCATGCCGAAGCACGCGGGGACGGGCTGGACGGCGGCGGCCCAGGGCAGGGGCCGCCGGGGCAGGGCAGGGCCGGGCCAGGGCGCGGCCGGAGGTGGGTGGTGGGGACCGGATGCGGCCCGGGATCAGGGGTGGCCGGGAATCAGGAACGACGCGGGATCAGGAACGACGCGCGATCAGGAACGACGCGGGGTCAGCGGCGGCCGGGACGTCACGGAGTCGCGGTCCCGCTCGGCGGCGGGCTCCCGGTCGGCGTGCTCGTGCCCGTGCCGGAGGCCGTCCCGCTCGGGGGGCCGCTGGAGGCGCCGTCGCCGCCGGACCCGCTCCCGGGCACCTCGCCGGTGCCGCCGTCCGGGAAGGAGGGCGTGTTCGTCGGCGCGTCCGAAGTGGTCGCGGAAGGGTCGGTGCCGCCGGGGCTCATGCTCGGCGAGGCCGGGCTCGTGCTCGTCGAACCGCCGGAACTGGGGTAGGGCGTGCCGGACGCCGGCGGGGTGCCGCCCGGCCCCGGGGCCGGGGCGGCGGGCCCGTTCGCGACGAGGGCGCCGGGCAGTACGGCCAGGCCGACGGCCAGGACGGCCACCGCGGCGGCGGAGCCTCCGGCCCGCCGGGCGGCCCGGATGCGGCGGCGGGCCCGTACGCCGTCCCGCAGCCGTTCCCGGTGCCGGGGCTCCAGGGGGGTGTACTGCTCGGAGTCGTGCAGCATCCGCGCCAGCTCGCGCTCGAAGTCGTCCATCGCTTCTCCTTCAGCCCACCGGCTCGGCGGCGTCGGACAGGATCCTGCGCAGTCGTGCCACGCCCCGGGTCGCATGGGACCTGGCGGTGCCGAGCGGGCACCCCAGGGCCTCCGCGACCTGCGCCTCGGGCAGGTCCTGGTAGTAGCGGAGCACCACCGCGGCGCGCTGCCCCGGTGGCAACTGGCCCAGCGCCGCCTCCAGCCGCGACCGCTCCGCCACGGCCGCGGAGACGTCGCCGGCGGCGGGTGTCTCCGGCACCTGCTCGACGGGGCGCTCGCCCCACCAGCGCCGCCGGGCCGAGCGGGCCGCGGCCCGCGCCAGCACCTTGCGCACGTACGCCTCCGGTGCCTGGTCGGCCACGCGCGGCCAGGCGAACCAGAGTGTGACCAGGGCGTCCTGCAGCAGGTCCTCGGCGCGGTGCCGGTCGCCGCCGGTGAGCAGCCGGGCGAGGTGGAACAGGGCGGACCACCGGGCCGCGACGAAATCGTCGAACCCCCCGTCCGTCCGTGCGTCCCGCATCAGCACCGCCCCCTGCTCTCGCCAAGCCCTTACGTCATGAGAAAGACGCGGGGGGCCGGCTCACTATGCAGGTCAGGACTGTGATCCGGGTCACGCGGGCGGCGGCAGCGGCGTGGAGCAGGTCGAGGTCGCGACGTAGGCGAGGCCGTCGTAGTCCTCGGCGGGCACGACGGTGACCGGGGTGCGACGGTCGGTCCTGCGGGGCACCAGGGCGCCGATGGACCGTGCGGGAAGGCCCTCGGCGAGCCGTCGCCGTACGTCCGGGCCGGCCTCCGCCGCGGCCCGCAGGTCCACGAGGTGGTCGCCGGGGTGCGTGGCGGCGAGCAGCGCCTCGAGGGAGCCCGGTGACGGGGGGCCGATCCGGTGCGCGACGGGCGGCCGCGGACGGGCCGCGCCCCAGGGGCCGGGCCGGAGCCTGCGGGCCCGGAAACCGCCCTGGCCGAACAGCAGGGCGAGGGCGTAGTAGGCGTCCCCGTACCGGGCGTGGAGGTGCCGGCCCAGGGGTGCGGGGCCGCCGTCGTGGCGGGCTCTGGCGATGTGCGCGTTGTGGGCCCAGAGCACGACCCGGGCGGCCGGGTCGCGTAGGACGTCGTCGACGGCGTCGGCCATGTACCGGTCGCGGGCGGCGGCGACGGTGCGCTCCGGGTCCTGGTGGCGCCGGGGCCGGGTGACCAGGTCGGCGGCCCGGACGAGGATCCGTGCGTGCAGGAGCGGCACGGCGGCCCCGGGCGCGAGCCCCCGCACCAGCTCCACCAGCGCCTCGGCGTCGCGCATGAGGCGTTGCCGGGGGTCCGGCGCCGATCCGGGGGCGGCCGTGGCGAGCGTGCCGAGCGCCGAGCGCAGCCACGCGACCCGGTGCGGAGCGGTCCGCAGCAGGAAGGCTTCGAGCAGCCCCAGGGAGTCGCCGCACCGCTGCGGGTCGATGCCCACGAAGCGCACCCGGCCGTCCTCGGGCCGCGTCCCGTTGTGGGCGCGCAGCCACTCCAGGGTGGAGAGCACCTCGTGGGTGCGCCAGATCCAGAACCCCAGGCCGCCCAGCGCGGCCACGGGGTCGCCCACGCCCCGCCGCACGCAGGCGTCGACGGCGGGCCCGGCCGACGCGCTGGCCTCCATCGCCAGTACGGAGAAGCCGAGTTCGGTGACGAGGAACTCCAGCAGGCGGTGCTTGAGCCGGAAGAACTCGCCCGTGCCGTGCGTCGCCTCGCCCAGGCCCACGATCCGCACCCCGCGCAACGACCTTTCGAGCGGCCGAAGGTCGTCGAACGGAGCGCCGGCGTCGAGGCCGTTCAGCGGCAGGACGTCGCGGGCCCGCCACGCCGCGGGTTCCGGGCCCTCGGGCGGCGGTTGTCCCGGGGGCCGATGCGCCGGGGGCCGGTCGGACATCGTGTCAGACCGGCATCCCCTTGCGGGCGCGGCGTTCCAGCGTGCGCCGGCGGCGTTCGGCCGCGACGGCCCGGAGCCCTTCCTCCCGGCGCTTGTTGTACCCGGGGGGTTCCACCGTGAAGAGGCAGAGGCCGCACACGTAGCCGCCCTCCGGTCCCTCGATCACGGGTTCCAGGCAACGCTCACAGTCCATCGTGCAGTCGTACCGCATCGGGAGGGTCGCGGACCAGCGGTTCCGGCGGGATCGCGGAACGGGCGGGATCGCGGTGCGGGCGGGGTCGCGGCGCGGCGGACGAGCGTAGGGGTCAGAGCCTGACGCTGCGCCGGCTGACGGGGACGCCGTCCCCGTCGACCCAGCCGAGGACCAGCCGGCGGAACTCCGTGTGGCTGATCATGCGGGTGGTGGTGTCCGCGGAGCCGCACTGGGCGCCGATCTCCCGGCCCGGGCCGTCGTACGCGCCGTCGTCGGTGGCGAGGTAGAGGCAGCCCGGGTCGTCGACCTCCTTGGTGACGAGGGCGTCGACCTCCCAGCCGCGCCCGGCCCGGTGGACGGTGATCACGGCGTGGCCGACGCGCCCCGAGTCGTACACGGCGAGCCGTACGCTCCGCCCGCCGTCACGGTGCGGGGTCCAGCCGTCGGCGGCACGGACGGAGGGCGTCACGGCCAGCAGCAGCGCCGCGGACAGGACGGACACAGCGACAGGGCGCACACGCACGACGGCCTCCGGTTCGGACGCGACGGCCACCGCTCGGCGGCCGCCCCCATCCAAACCCCGGGACCCGGCCGGGGCCCCGGCGCGGCACGCCGGGCGGGCCCGCGATCACTCCGCTGGCCGCTCCCCCGCCGTACGCGCCATCAGCACGAGCGCGGCTGTCCCGGCGAGGGCGGCGGCCGTGCCCGCGGCCCGGAAGCCGCGCGAGGAGCGCCAGGACAGCACCGACCAGCGCGACTGGGCGGACAGCAGTGAGCCCAGGCTCAGCCACGAGCCGCCGGACAGCAGGGACAGGGCGGAACCGACCGACGCGGCGGACAGGGCGCTGCCGACCGAGCCGACGGACAGCACCGAGCCGACGGAGCCGATGGAGAGCACGGAGCCCACCGACCCGATGGAGAGGACCGAGTCCTGCGACCAGAGGGAGAGCGTCGAGCCCGCGCAGGAGGCCGACGGCGGCGTGGAGGAAGTCTTCATGGCCCCCATCCTGCCGAACCCACGGCCCGCGCACATCGCCTGAGGTGCCGTCAGGGACGTGATCACGCGTGAGCCGGGAGGTACCGGGAAGGCGCGCAGTGAAGGGCGGCGAGCACGCCGGGCGGACGGAGGCGGGTGGAGGCCAGGGGCGCCCCGCCCGCGCCGGAGGCCCCGTCGGGAACGTCAAGGCGGACATGGCGGAACTCAGGGAAAGGGCACACCGATGACGAGCGACAAGTCACCCACGACCGACGACCTGCGGGAGCGGGTCGAGGCGACGCGCGAGGAACTGGGCCGCACCGTCGCGGCGCTGACGGCGAAGACCGACGTCACGGGCCGCCTGGCGGAACGGGCGGGCCAGGCCGGCGCCAAGGCGCACGAGGCGGCCTCGCGGATAGGCGAGCTGGTCCGGGAGAAGACCCCGGGCCCGGCCCGGGACAAGGCCGTGAAGGCGGCCGGGCGGTTGCGGCTGCGGGCCGCGCGCACCGGGCGGCTCGCCCGCGCCAAGGCACCGGCCGTTCGGGCGCAGGCCAAGCAGGCCGGCCGGGCCGCCCGGGCACACCGCGGGCCGCTGCTGGGCGCCGGCGCGGCGATGGGGGTGCTGCTGCTGGTGCGCCGCGCCAGGAGGAGGCGCGGGTGAAGGCGTCCACAATCGTCTACAAGCCCGTGGGCATGACCCTGGGCGCGGTCTCCGGGCTGATCGCGGGCGCGCTGTTCAAGCGCGCGTGGAAGACCCTGGGCCACGAACAGGACGCCCCCGGCGCCACCGACGAGGACCGCTCCTGGGCGGAAGTGCTGACCGCGGCGGCGCTGCAGGGGGCGATCTTCGCCTTCGTCAAGGCGGCGGTCGACCGCGCGGGCGCGACCGCCACGAGGCGCCTCACCGGGGTCTGGCCCGGCTGAGGCGCCACCGGGGTTGACGCTCCTCCGCGCCCCGAGGCCGTCGCGGGCCGGGTCCCACGCGCGGATCGAACCCCGCACCGAGGCCGACGTCGTGGCCGGGACTCACGCTCTGGTCCGTTTCCGCAGCGCCGCCCACCGATCGTCCGCACCGCTCATCGGGCCGGAGGCCGGCAAACGCGGCCGGACCGCCGACGGAGCCGTTTGCGGGGGCGGATCGACGGCACCCGCGTCACGCGGTCGGAAGATGGCGGCCGGGCACCGGGACCCCCTCTCCTGCCGGTGCCCGGCCGCAGGCCTGTGCGGTGACGGCCCCGGTCGCGGAGCGTCCCGGCCGGATGCCCCGAAACGCGTGGGGGCGGGCCCTCCCCGGCGCACCGGGGGCCAACGTGCCCTCCAGCACTTATCATGCCGATGACACCCATTTGCCCGGAAATGTTCATGCGGGCCCCCGGGTGTCGTTCATGTCTTCCGATCACTCCACGCCGTGGTGGCGCACGCACCGGCGCGCAGCGAAAGTGCAGGAGGTACGGCATGTCGGACCGGTCTCCCGATCTGCGGGTGCACTCCGTTCCCGCGGGACCCGAACCCGCCGGGCGGCACGATTCCCCGCCGCGACTGACCGTCCTGCTCGGTCCCGGCGGCACCGCGCGCACCGAGGCCGTCGTGATCGGGGAGCTCGACGCCGGGACCGCGCCGGAGTTGCGCCGCGCCCTGTTCGCCGCCCTGGAGGCGGGGGACGGCCTCGACCTGGATCTGCGCGACGTCACCGGATGCGACGGCGCGGGGCTGAACGCCCTGCTGGAGCTGCGCAACCGCGCCCTGGCCGCGCACCGGACGCTGACGGTGACCGCCGCGAGCGACACCGTGCTGCGGCTGCTCGACCTCACCGGCAACCGCGGGGCGCTCACCCCGTCCCGCCCGTCGGCGCACCGGCTCGGCGCGGACGTCCGGCGCCTGTACACGGCGGTGTGCCTGGCCCTGCTGGACGCGGGCCTGCCGCTCGCCCGGCAGGACGGCGGCGAGGACCGTCCCGTGGTGGAGGCGGGTCCCCGTGGCGTGGTGGTGCGCTGGGACACCCTGCCCGGCACCGGCCCGGCGGCGTTCTGGCCGGCCGGGACGCCGGCCGGGACGCAACGCCGTCCCCTCCACCGGGCCGTGCTGGACGCGCTGGCCCTGGCCGGGTTCCGCACGGTCGAGGACAGCACGGCGACCCGCGAGATCATCGTCACCGCCCTGCCGGAGCGGACCCGCCGCTGATCGCGGGCCGTACCGCCGCTGCGTGCCCGGACGAAGTCGGGGTAGGCGGCAGCCAGGTACACGGCTTGATCCCGTGCCCCCGCCCCCACAGGAGGACGACGTGTTGCTGGCCCACCCCGCCGTGCTGAACGACCTGGTCGACCGTTACGAGACGCTGACGCTGCTCGACCCCGAGGACCCCGAGGTGCGGCGCCGGACGGCGGACGTCGCGTACACGCTCTGCGTGGCGACCGGCACGCGGGACGTCGACGCGGCACTGATCGCGGCCCGGCTGCGGCTGCCGGGGGCCCGTCCGCTGGACGACTCGGTGCTCGCCTGACGGCGCGTCCGCGACCCCTCGGCAGCCGGGAAGGAGAGCCCTTGCGCACGGTGGGTGTGGAGGAGGAGTTGCTGCTGCTGGACGCGGAGTCCGGCGAGCCGCGGGCGCTGTCGGCGGCGGTGCTGGCCTCGGCGCGCCGTGACCCCGCCGCGCCCGGCGAGGTGTTCGAGGAGGAACTGCAGCGCGAGCAACTGGAGTTCGCCACCCGGCCGCAGTCGCGGATGGAGGACCTTGCGGCCGAGGTCGTGCGGTGGCGCGCGGCGGCGGCCCGGCACGCGGAGCGGTCCGGTGCGGCGGTCGCGGCGCTGGCGACGTCCCCGCTGCCGGTGAGCCCGTCGCTGAGCACCGGGGAGCGGTACCGGTGGATGCGCGAGCGGTACGGGCTGACCGCCGAGGAGACGCTGACCTGCGGCTGCCACGTCCATGTGTCGGTGGAATCCGACGAGGAGGGCGTGGCGGTCCTGGACCGCGTCCGCGGCCTGCTGCCCGTGCTCCTGGCGCTCAGCGGCAACTCGCCGTTCTGGCAGGGCCGGGACAGCGGCTACGCGAGCTACCGCGGCCGGGTGTGGGGCAGGTGGCCGTCGGCCGGTCCGGTGGAGCCGTTCGGTTCCGCGGCCGGCTACCACGAGCAGGTGCGGGCCATGATCGCCACCGGGGCGCTCCGCGATCCGGGCATGGTGTACTTCGACGCCCGTCTCTCGCACACCTACCCCACCGTCGAGTTCCGGGTGGCGGACGTCTGCCTGGACGCGTCCTCCACGGCGCTGCTGGCGACGCTGGTACGGGCGCTGGTGGAGACCGCGGCCCGCGCCTGGCGGGCCGGCGAGCCGCCGTCGGGGCCGGGCGTGGCGCTGCTGCGGCTGGCGACCTGGCAGGCCGCCCGCGAGGGCCTGGGCGGCCGCCTGCTCCACCCGGTGACCTGGGAGCCGGCTCCGGCCGAGGCCGTCGTCCGCGCCCTGTTCGACCACGTACGCGACGCGCTGGAGGACAACGGCGACCTGGTCCCCGCGCAGGAAGCCCTCGCCGCGCTCCTCAAGACCGGCAACGGCGCGCACGTCCAGCGCGAGCTGCTCCGCCGCACCGGAAGCCTCCGCGAGGTCGCGGCGGCGTGCGTCCGCCGCACCCACGCCTGATCGCTGACGTCCCGTCACGGACCCTCCGTTCACCCGCCGTTCGGCCGCGCGCCGTACGACGGCCCGCGCGCGACCTCGTCAGGTTCCGGAGCGGCGGCTTACCATACGCATGCGTACGGAGCGGCACTTGGGGGAGGCGCGCTTGTTCGGCAGCATGCGTGGGGACGTGCCGGAGCTGCCGCGTGGTGTGCGGCTGTACCGGCTGGCACCGGACGGCTCCGTCGTCCTCGCCGATCGTGACGGCGCCCGGGAGTTACGGCCCGAGCGGGACCTCCTGCGGTTCATCGACGACGGCCAGTTCGCCCACTACCTCGTGGGGGACGCCGCCACGTCCCCCGAACGCCCCTCCAACGCCACCGTGAAGCTGGGTGTCGTCGGCCCGCGCAGCGCCTTCACCCCGCACGCGCACGGCGGTGAGCACTTCGTCCTGAGCCTCGGTCACGGGGCCTGCGGGCTCTACGACGCCGACCGCGGCCGGGTCACCGACGTCCCGCTCGTCCCGGGCGAGTTGATCCGGATCCCGGAGATGGTGCCGCACTCCTTCGCCAACCGGGGCACCGCCCCGCTGACCCTCCTCGCCGCCAACACCGGCTTCGGCATCGACCACGAGGACTACGCGATCACCGCCGCCGAGGCGGAGCGCAGGGCGGCCGGGGACCGGCGCGCCACCGCCCCGCCCGGCGGGCGCACGGACACCCTCGCCCGCACCGACTACCTCGCCCTCGCCGCCGCGTTGCGCGACGTCGAGCGGGTCCAGCGGGTGCGGGGGCCGGGCGTCACCGGCGTCCGGGAGCGACTGGCCGCCCGGCTGCGCCGGGTGGCGTGGGGACTGGAGGGCCGCCGGTGATCTGCCCGCACTGCGAGAGTTCGCTGCTGCGCAAGGAGCGGCCCCGCAACGTCTGCGGCAAGTGCGGACGTCGCTACGCCCTGGACCCCAAGACCAATCCGATGGGGCTGCACGACCTCCGGATCCGCCGGATCGTCCTGCGCCTGACCCAGGACGGACGACTCCCCTGCACGTCCGGGCAGTTGTGGTACGCGCTGTCACGGGCGTCGCTGCGCCGCACCCGGGTCGAGGTGGGCTGCGGCGTCGTCCTGGCCGTCGTGGGAGTCGTGGCCGGGCTCGTCGGGCTGAGCACGGGCTCCGTGGCCTCCGGTGCGGTCGGCGGGGTGGCGCTGCTCGCCGCGGGCGGCTTCGTGGCCGCGAGGGTGAAGGGCGTGGGCCGGGGCCGGCCGCGACTCGCCCGGGAGGTCTTCCGTACCGGTCCGCTGGAGGAGTGGAGGAAGGTGTACGGCTCGCTGCCGGCCGGAGTGGTCGACGACAGCCGCTACCCCCGGCCGCCCTACGCCGCCGGCGGCCCGGTGCTGGTCTGCCCCGACCGCTCCGTCGCCGTCTTCCTCGACGCCGCGGGGCTGGCCGCCCGGCACCGGCTGACCCTGGTCGTCGGACCGGGGGCGCTGCCCGCCCCCTCCGGACCGGGCCCCGTCCTGGTCCTCCACGACGCCGACGCCGACGGGCTGCTCCTCCCCCACCAGGTGCGCTCCGCGCTGCCCGGGCGCCGGGTCGTCGACATCGGCCTGCCGCTGGGCGCCGTCTACGGTCTCGACCGCGCGGTGCCGGTACGGGGTGACAATCCCGGCCCGGAGGTCATGCGGGCGCTGGAGGCCACCGGGGAGTACAGCGGTGAGCAACTGACCTGGCTGGGCCGGGGCTGGGGGTTCCCGTTGGTCGGGGTGGCCCCGGCGAGGCTCCTCGCCGCCGTTGCCCGGGCCGCGGAACGGGCGGCGGAACGGGCGGCCGAAGCGCAGGACGCACCGCGGGGCCGGCGGGCCGCCGACCTCGGCTTCATGACCTGGCCCGGGGAGGGACCGTGATCTGCCCTCACTGCCGGGCGTCGCTGCTGCGCAAGGAGCGTCCCAACCGCGTCTGCGGCAAGTGCGGCCGCCCGTACGCCCTCGACCCCAAGGTGCACGGCAGGGGCATGCACGACACGCGGATCCGCCGCGTCGTGGAGAAGGCCACCGACGGTGGCCGCCGCAACGTCACCGTCACCCAGCTCTGGTACCTGGCGAGGACCGGCAACCCCGTCCGGGAGGCGAGCCCGGACAACAGCATCGCCCCGTGGACCGCCCACTCCTTCGGAGCGGCGCTCCTCGGCGGGCTGGTGCTGCTCGGCTTCCTGGTGCACGGCCGGCCCTACACGGGGATCGTGCTGGTCCTGGCCGCGGCCGTCTCGATCTTCCTGTACGGGGCGGCCCTCGCCGCGCGGAACCTGCCGGGGACCCCTGCGCAGGCGTTCGTGCTGCCCAGCCATCGGAACTTCCGGTCCATGATCTGCGGGGACTGGGTGCAGGTGTACGGGCACCTGCCGCCCGGGATCGTCGACGACGGAGCGGGCCTCGCCGCACCCCCGCACACCGGGCAGCCACGGCCCGGAACCCTGGAGGTGCTCTGCCCTGACCCGGCCGTCCGCGTCTTCCTCGCCGCCAACGACTTCCCGGCACGGCTGGACCTGACCCTGGCCGCCGGGCTCGGGGAACTCTCCGGGACCGGCCCCGTGCTCGTGCTCCACGACGCGGGTCTGCGCGGTCTCCAGCTCGTCGCCGACGCCCGCGCGCAGGAGCCCCGGCGGGTGGTCGTGGACGCGGGTGTGCCGCTCCGCGTCGTCGTCGGCAACACCAAGGCCGTACGGCTCCACGAGGATCCGCCCGAGGACGTGCGGGAGGAACCCCCGCAGTGGCTGCGCGAGCTGGCGCCGGTCGCGCCCGACCACGCCGACTGGCTGATGGAGGGCTGGTTCAGCCCGCTCGCCGCCGTCCCTCCCGCCGCCCTGGAGTCCGCCCTCGTACGGGCCGTGCGGGAGGCCCGCGGCGCTGCCGGCCGGGAGCAGCGCGAGGCGGTGACCGCCGGGTTCCTGAGCTGGCCGCGGTCCCCGGAAGCAGCGACGGAGGACGGGAACTGACATGCCGGAACCCACACGTCCCGTCGGCCGGCTGCTGCTGGAGCGGGCGATCGGCGTCGCCGGACGGCGTGCCGCCTCGCCCGGGGGTCTGCGCTTCACCGAGCGGCAGCTGTACTACGAGACCTGCCGTGTGCTGCGCCCCCTGCCCGCGCCGCTGCGGCGCGTCGCGCGCACACCGGCCCCGCCGCTGCGGCTGTCCCGTTTCACGGAGGCGCTGCGCGGCAGGGAGCCCGCCGGGCTGCTGCCCGCCGAGCCGGCCGGCGGCGCCGGGATCGGCGGTCCCGGCCGGGAACCCGATCTCCACGCCTACGGGCTGCCCCGGCTGCTGGTGTGCCAGGACCGCTCCATCGCCCGGATGCTGCTGGCGAACCACGTGCACCTGGAGGCCGCCTGCCCCGTGCTGGACGCCGCGGACGGCCTGCCGCTCGACGCGCGGCTCGTGGACGCCCTGGAGTGCGCCGGGGACGCCACCGTGCACGTCCTGCACGACGCGAGCCCTTCCGGGATCGCCCTGCCCGGCCGGGTGCGCGAGGCGCTGGGCGCGGCGCCGGTGCGCGTCGTCCCGCTCGGGCTCGTCCCCCGGCACGCCGAGGCGATGCGCCTGGTGTCCGGGCGCGGGCCCCGTCCCGTACCCCCGCTCGGGCCGCTGCCGCCGGGCCTGCGGCCGCGGGAGGCCGAGTGGCTCGCGGCGGGCCGGTTCGCCGAGGTCGCCGCGGTGCCGCCGGCCCGGCTGCTGCGCGCGGTGCTGCGGCTCGCCCGCGGTCCGCGGCCGGCCCGTCACTCCGTCCGGGACGAGCTGCGCGGGCTGCGTGCCGCGGGGTTCATGACCTGGCCCGACGGGTGAACCGCAGCGGGACCCGCCCTCTCACCCGGGCCCGATCCGGCCCCCGGCCCAGCCTCCGATGCAGCTCCCGACCCGCCTCCCGATCCCGACGCGAGGACCTGATGCCCGGACAGCGCAGACCCAAGGACGGAAGATCATGATCCGCCCCCGCGAGATCGGCTACACCGACACCCTGCTCGCCGACCGCAGCGTCCACCGCACCTACGAGGACGGCCGGCAGGAGTGGCGCCGGCGCGGCCCGCACGGGGTGGTGCACTGGCACGACGGCCGGGGCGGCGCCGGGACCGACGAACTGCTGGGCCACCGGATCGTCAAGCGCGTGCTCGCCGACGGCACGGTGACCTACGGCCGCGACATCGGCTACGGCCGCACCCTCTGGGGACGCGGCGACACCCTGACGGTGAACCGGACGTCCTTCGGCGGCCGGATGGGAGCGGCCCTCGTCGGCCTCGGGGTGGCGGGACTGGCGATCAGTGCCGCGCAACTCCCGCCGCTCAGCCTCACGCCGGAGGAGGAAGAGGAGCTGCGCCGGCAGGCGCAGAGCTCGTCGTCCGGCGGAGGGGGCGACGGCGGCGACGGCGGCTGGGACGACGGGGACTGGGACGACGACGGCGGTGGCTGGAGCGACGACGACTTCGGCTGACCCGGCGGGCGGACCCGGACGACCGGCGGGCCCGACCCCGGCGACCGGCGGGCGGACCCGCCCGGCACGCGTACACGGCGACAGGAAAGGACTCTCGGATGGCGCGCTTCTGCGTCTGCCTCGCGCCGGGGACCGGGCCCGGCGGTGACCGGCCCGCGCCGGCCGACGCCCACCTCACGGCCATGGGCGCCCCGCCCGTCGCGCCGGGGCTGGCCCTCGTGCACGACGAACCCGGGCGCGCGCAGGGGCCGTTCGACGCCCACGGGATGCGGGCCGTCGGCGAGGTCACCCTGCACAACCGGGCCGAACTCCTCGACGCCCTCGCCGCCGGCGGCGCGCCCGCCCCGTCCGGCACGAGCGACGGCGAACTGCTGCTGCGCTGCTGGGCCCGGCTCGGCGAACGGGGTGTGACGCTGGCCGAGGGCATGTTCGTGCTCGCGGTCCTCGACGGCGACGACCTCGTGCTGATCCGCGACCACATCGGCGCGCGCACCGTGTTCTACGCCCGCGCCGCCGGGGTCTGGGCGGCCTCCACCTCCCTGCGGGCCCTGCGCCGCTGGCCGGCGCTGGGCACCCGAATGAACCTGTCCGCCGTCCGTTCGTTCCTCACCTTCGCCTATCTGCCGGGTGACGAGACCCTGCTGGAGGGTGTGCGCGAGGTGCTCCCCGGCCGGGTGCTGCGGCTGGCGGCCGACGGGACCGTGACCGAGACCGTGCACTGGGAGCCCCGGGAGACGCCCGGCGGATCCGGCGACCCCGTCCTCACGCTGCGCGCCCTCCTCGAGGACGCCACCGCGCGGCGGCTGCCCGAGGCGGGGGCCGTCGGCGTCCTGCTCTCCGGCGGGATCGACAGCTCGCTCGTCACCGCGCTCGCCGCGAAGCTGCACGGGCAGCCGGTCCACACCTACTCCATCAGTTTCGGCGACGAACTCCCCAACGAGCTGGGCTACTCGGGACTCGTGGCCGCCCACTGCCAGACCCGCCACCGGGTGCTGACGGTCTCCGGCGAGGCGGTCGCCGCCCGTCTCGCCGGCACCGCGGCCCTGCTCGACAGCCCGGTCGGGGACCCGCTGACGGTGCCGAACCTGCTGCTGGCCGAGGCCGTCGCCGGGGACGGGCTGGAGGTCGTCCTGAACGGCGAGGGCGGCGACCCGGTGTTCGGCGGGCCGAAGAACCTCCCGATGCTGGTGCAGGAGATGCACGCCTGCGCCCCGGGAGCCCGCGACGAGCCCTGGTGGGAGGACCGGGCCAC
The DNA here is from genome assembly GCF_040630935.1 of Streptomyces sp. NPDC005722. NCBI lineage: Bacteria > Bacillati > Actinomycetota > Actinomycetes > Kitasatosporales > Streptomycetaceae > Streptomyces > Streptomyces sp. NPDC005722. The sequence continues at coordinate 46,172 of NZ_JBEXYN010000014.1, read as the reverse complement.
CGCCTACCTGCGGTCCTACCGCAAGTGCTGGACCGACCTCCCGGAGCTGCTGACCCCCGACGCGCTGTCCGCGCTGGAGTCCGCGCCGGCCCCGCAGCGCTTCGTCGAGCCCTACCTGACGGGGCCCGGCCGGATGACGCACCTGCTCAACCAGTTGCTCCACTGCAACCTGCGGACCAAGGGCGCGCACCACATCCTCACCAAGGTCGAGCGGCTCACCGCCGCGCAGGGGATCGAGGGCCGTGCGCCGCTCTTCGACCGGCGCGTGGTGGACCACGCCTTCGCCACCCCTCCCGGGCTCAAGCTGCGGGGCACGGCGGAGAAGTGGGTGCTCAAGGAGGCCGTACGGGACCTGCTGCCCGCCACCGTCGTGGACCGGCCCAAGAGCGGCATGCGGGTCCCGGTGCAGCAGTGGCTGGGCGGCCCGCTGCGCGAGCTGGGCGGTGACCTGCTGCTGGGCCGGGCCGCCCGTCAGCGCGGGTTGTTCCGCCCCGGCACCGTCCGGACCTGGCTGCGCGGGGAGGGCACACTGCTCCCCCGGCAGGGCGGCAAGTTGTGGCTGGTGCTCACGCTGGAGCTGTGGCTCCGGGCGTACGACCTGTGAACGGATCCCCGATGGAGGCGACCACCCGGTGAACACCACCCTCATCGACCCCCGCACCGGCCGTGTCCGGGGCAGCTCACCCGTGGCACGCGAGGGCGAGGTGCGGTCCGCGGTCGCGGCGGCCCGCGCGGCCCTGCCGGGCTGGCGCGGGCTCACCCCCAGGGAGCGGTCCCGGCGGCTGGAGCGGCTGGCGGCACTGGTGGAGGAGCACGCGGACTCCTACGTCGCCCGGGAGGCCGCGGGGACGGGGAAACCTCACTCCGAGACGGCGGGAGAGGTGGAGCAGGTCGCCGACCTCTTCCGCTTCTTCGCCTCCGCCGTCCGCACCCAGTCGGCACCGGCCGCCGGACGGCTGGTCGCGGGGCACGAGAGCTGGGTGCGCCGGGAGCCGGTCGGCGTCGTCGCTGTCGTCGTGCCCTGGAACTACCCGCTGATGATGGCCGCCTGGCGCTGCGCGCCCGCCCTCGCCGCCGGCAACACCGTGGTGGCCAAGCCCGCGGAGACCACCCCCGACACCCTGGAGTTCCTGGCGGAGCACGCCGCCGAGGCGCTCGGCCCCGCCGTCCTCACGGCCGTCCCGGGCGACCGGCGGACCGGCCGGCTGCTGGTCGAGGCCGACGTCGACATGGTCGCGTTCACCGGCAGCGCCGCCGCCGGCGCCGACGTGGCGGCACGCGCCGCGGGACGCCGCGTGAGTCTCGAACTCGGCGGGAACGCCCCGGTCCTGGTCCTCCCCGACGCGCCCGAGGACACCTGGACGGAGCTGGCCCGGGCCTGCACCTACAACGCCGGGCAGAGCTGCGCGGCGCCGGCCCGGGTCATCACGCTGCGGGAGAACCACGAGGAGGCGGTGGAACGCCTGGCCGCCGCGATGGGGGAACGTCTGGCGGGCAGGGACTTCGGCCCGCTCAACAACCCCGACCAGACGGCCCGTTACGACGGCCTGGTCAAGGCCTCCGCCGCCGGGCGGAACGTCGCGGCGGGCCTCGCCCCGGGGCCGGGCGAGGAGAACGGCTTCTGGCGTCCCGCCCGGGTCCTCGCCGACCTCCCCGACGACGACCCGGCGGTGGTGGAGGAGGTCTTCGGCCCGCTGCTCACCGTGCAGCGGGCGGCGGACGTGGACGCGGCCCTGGCGCTGGCCGGCGGTGTCCCGCAGGCCCTGGCGGCGTCCGTGTGGACCCGGGACCTGGTCACGGGCCTCGACCTCGCCGGGCGCCTGGACGCGGGCGAGGTCTGGCTCAACTGCCACCTCGTGCAGACCGCCGAACTCCCGCACGGCGGCCGTGGCGCCTCCGGCCACGGCACGGACCTGAGCACCCTGGCCCTGCACGAGTACCAGCGTCCCAAGACCGTGACCGCCCGGCTGACGGGCGGGAGCTGACGGTGGCACAAGCCGTCCGCCCGACGTACACCGCGACCCGGCGCATCACCGGGACCGTCGTACCGACCCGTGCTCGGCATGCCCCATGGGGACAAACCGTTCAACCTTGATCACAAACAGCATCCCTCCCCAATAGTGTCGTAAGCGTTACTGAAGCGCGTGCAATGGTCCACACTGTTCCTCATCGGGGGAAGGTGGATGGACATTGGCATCCGACGACTTCGTTGAACTGGTGGACCGGTTCGTCAGGTACTTCTGCTGCCGGGAGAAGACCGCGCTCTACGGGCCGTACGGACCACCGGGCGGTGAAGGGGCCGAACTGAACGCCGAGGAGCTGATCCCCGGGCTGCTGTACCGATACCGACTCGTCGACCAGCAGCTCAGGCCCGTCGATGTTCAGGTCTACGCAGGCATCACCGGCGTGGGTGGGCTCCTGTGGGAACAGGAGGTACGCGTCCTGCTGCGGGCCGGCTCGACCGGGCAGCCCGGCCTGCCGCGCATCTTGGAAGGCGGTTTCCGCACCCCGGAGGAGACCGCCGACGCACTCGGCAGTGACGCGCTCCGAGGGGTGGCGGTTGCGGTCGCTCGTGGCAGTCGCAACACCCTCGCAGACCCGGGCGCCGTCAACTACATGCACAGCAGACCCAAACTTGCGCTACGCCGCTTCATGGCATTGGCGGAGGCGCTGTCCACCCTGCACGGTCTCGGCGCCTACCACCGCAACCTCTGGCCCGGAACCATCGGCGCCACGGACGGGGACCCTCCCGAAATGTGGCTGGCGCGCTTCGAGATGAGCGCGCTCATGGCGAATCTGATCCAGAACTCCGTGATCGACGCACACGGCGAAGGGCGGAAGCTGCGCGAACTGTACCTGGCGCAACCGGCACGGTCGCTGGCCTTCTTCCCCAAGGAGCGACTGGACTTCCTCTACCCGGACGAAGGGTACGCCCCGATCGCGGAGGACGAGCGTGCCGACGTCTACGCTCTGGGAGCCGTGGTCTGGGAGTGGTTCTTCGGACCGATGCCCCCCGACCTGCTGCCCCGGCAAGGAGAATCGGGCCCCTCCGCACCAGGCCGCCTGGCGAAGCTCAACGCGCATCTTCACGAACGGCTCGGCAAGGCACGGGACCTCCCGCCGCGTTTCACCGATCTGCTGCGCAGAATGCTCGCCTGGGACCGGCCACGGGAGCGCCCGAGTGCGCACGAAGTCGCCGAGGAACTGGCGCGCGAATACGAACGGACGATCGTCACCTGGGACGAGCGCGTGAGCACCCGCCCGTACCTGGTCGCCTACATGCCCGAGGAGTCCCGGCCCACGGTCTACACGTGGGGCTGGTTGACCCACAGCCCGGAAACGGACACCGGACGGATCGAGCTGGCGCAGTTGATCCGCCAGGACCTGCGGGACGCCCGGCTGCTCTATTCCCCCCACGGGGCGGTGCCCTTCGTGGAGGGCGGCGAAAAGGACCGCAGGGCCCGCGGAGCAGCGCAGTTCCTGTTGCAGGGAAAACGGGCGCTGTGGTTCTGCAAGTACTACCAGCCGCGCCTCGGATGGGGTGGACTCGGCGCGGAGGCGGAGGACGTGCTGCTGATCAAGTACGTCGTGCGGCGCGACCACGCTTCCGTCCGCGCCCGGCTCAAGGCTCTTCAGGACCACCCGGTACGGCGCGAACTGCCGGAACTGGAGCCGTTCCCGGATGACATGGACCCCGGGCAGCTGGAACAACTGCGCGTGGACCGCCCTTCGTGGCGCCCGCTCGTCGAGGCGGTGCACTCCGTGCGCGACGTCCCCGATCATGAAAGGCGGTACGAGGCCGCCATTGACTGGCTGCTCGAGTACCAAGGTACGGAACTGCTGGCGCGCACCTACGCGTGCGAGGGGCCGAAGGACTCTCCGCGCACCTTCACGGTTTCCCTTGACGAAGAGCGTGATCACAACTGGGTCACCGAGTCCGCGCTGCTCACCAAGTACGACGACACCGGTTTCCGTCCTGCGCTGGGCGACTTCTTCGGCCAGCTGGAGGGCGACCAGGGGATGCCGGCCGCGGTCGAGATCGTCCCGGACGACCGGGGGCGGCCCGGATCGTCCCGAGAAGCCGCACATGCTTTGGTCAAGGAGAAGGGCGGCCCCGACCGGGTCGTACTCGAGCTGCTACGGGAGTCGCCTCCTGCCCCTGAGAAGGGCTGGATCAGGCCGCTGGACGACCGAGGCAGCCGGATCGCGCTGGAGCGCCAGGCGAACGGCCGGGTGGACCTGATGCAGAACCCGGTCCTCCTGGAGCAGCTGCGGTCACCGATGTCGCTCCGGATGCTGCCCTACCGTTGGCGCCGCGCGGGTGAGGGGTTGAGCGGAGCCGACGGCAAGCGGGCAGTCCAGGCCCTCCTCACCCACGAACCGTTCTTTGCGCTCCAAGGGCCGCCCGGCACGGGGAAGACCACGGTCGCCGCCGAGGCGGTCGCCAATTACCTGCGGGTCTTCCCAGGTCACCGGGTACTGGTCTCCGCGCAGTCCAACTTCGCACTGGACAACCTGGCAGAGCGCATCCTGCAACGGCTGGATGCCGTCGACGAACAAGGCGAGCCGACACACCGCTGGGACGGCGTCGCTCTCCGAGTGGCCTCCCCCAAAGCATCCGTCGACCGGGCTCTCCAGCACTTCCGCGAGAACAGGCTGGCCGAGGGCCGGGCCGACTGGATCCGGCGGAATCTGCCGAGGCGAGAACAGGGGGCCGGCGCCCATACCCGGGGGGTCCTGGAAGGGTGGCGGCGCATGCTGGTGCCCGAGGCCGCAGAAAGTGTGCTGCCGGAACTGGGGGACCGCCTGCGCCGCACCGCCAACCTCGTCTTCGCCACCTGTGCGATGGCCACACCGGAGAACGTGACTCCGGTCGGGGCCCGGTCCACCATGGACTGGGTGATCGTCGAGGAGGCGGCCAAGGCCTGGCCCACGGAGCTGGCCATGCCGCTGTGCCGGGGACGGCGCTGGACGCTCATCGGCGACCACAAGCAGTTGCCGGCTCATCGCCGCAATGACGTGTTGCGCTTCCTTGACAGTTGCGTCGAGGACCCGGACGAGGAATTTCGGCAGATCGGTGCCGACCGCGCGAGCTACGAGCGGGCCTTCGACATGTTCCGCTCCCTTTTCGAGCCGCCCGACGCCAAGTCCGGGCTGAAGGACGAACACGGGGCGAGCGCCGCGGGGGCGTCGGAGAAGCGCGAGCGGCCTCTGCAGACACTGCGCGCGCAATTCCGCATGAGGGACGAGATCAGCGCCGTTGTCAGCCGCGTGTTCTACCCGGCGCCCGGCGGGCGTGAGCTTCCGGACGGGCTGCCCCCGGGACTGCTGCAGAACGGAAGGGACATCGCCCCGGTGGATCTCGTCGCACCGCAGGCTCTGGCCGGGCGGTCATTGGTGTGGCTGGACACCCACGGTGAACCGGACTGCCAAGGGATGCCCCGCTGGTTCAACCGCGGCGAGGTCCGGATCGTGCAGGAACTCGTCGAGGCGATGCGTCCGGCACCCGTACCGCTGAGCACCGGCGAGCCGGGGACCACACTGGCGATCCTCAGCCCCTACCGGCAGCAGAACCGCTGGCTGGGCAGAGCCGGACTGGAGAGGTACCTCTCGACCGTGCACGCGTTCCAGGGCCGAGAAGCCGACATCGTCGTGGTGTCACTGGTACGCGACCGGAGGCCACCCGGCTCCGAGAGGCAACCGTGGCTGGGGCTCGGACATCTGACCGGATCCGACCTCATCAACGTGATGCTCTCCCGAGCCCGCCAGCTCCTTGTGCTCGTCGGCGATTTCGAGCACTTCGCAAGTTTCCGATCGCTGCCCGCGCCACCTGGGGATGATGCGATCGCGCCGTCTGCCCGTCCTGGTGGCCCACTGGTCTCCGATCCTGTGGCCACGCCCGCTCCGTTGCCCAAGCCCGGCCCGCCACCGCGCCACGACAGGAACGAGGAGGAGGGGGCGAACGCCACTGCCAAGTCCAACCGACGATCCGGATCCGGCAACCACCGAGAAGCCGACGTCGGCTTCTGGTACCAGGTCTGCCGCGCCGTGGAGCTGCACGGATCCCGGATTCCGGCCGCCGAGGTCATCGGCGCACGAAGGCCTGGTCCGGATTCCGGGCGTGTCGAGCACTCCGACGAGGCCGTCGACGATGCCCACTACGACGATCGGGACCAGCCGTGGTGAGCCCGGTGTCCGGGAGCAGAGCCGTCGTCTACGTCCCCTGTGACACCTTTCAGGTCCACGTCAGGGCCGGCTTCGGCGACGTCCTCTCACCGATCGAGATGACCGCCCTGCGGCTCGTCGATGCGTTGGAGCGGGACCGCAACGGTGTCGGAGGAACCACCTCGGTCGACCAATTGGTGGAACTCCTCGGCCTCGGACACCGGGTCACCCTGGAACTTCTCCACGACGTGTGGAGAAAGGGCTACGTGCGACTGGACTTCACGAGCGGCGGGGTGCTGGTCACGGACGAGGTCCGTACGCGGATCAACGAGGGGACCCTGCATCAACTGCCCGGAGCGGAAACACTCGACTACGACTGCGCGGTGATGATCGACCGGCTCACCGGATTGGTCCAGCCACGCCGAGGTCACCTGACCCCGAGCTCCGGTCGCCTCGCCATGGAACCGGCCCTCGACGACACCGCTCCCGCACAGGTGGCGCGCGCCGAATTGGTCCCGGCCCTGGAGCACGACCTCCGTCGCCGCTTCACGGAGCGGGTGGAAGACGGTCCGGACGGCGGGTCCGGAGCGCCTGGAGAACGATACGGCTCCGGGCGCCCACCTCGGGTGCTCTCCTACCGGGCGCCGAACGCCGATACGGCGATCACCGAGAGACGTTGGATTCCGCTGGACGTCCTCATTCACGAGGACCCCGACAGCGGCCGTCTCCAGGTTGCCGTCGCCGACCGCACCTACCCGGTCTCCCGGCACCTGCTCGCCGGAGAACGCCTCACCCAGCTGGCGGCCGACAATCCGTCCACCGCCTTCGTCCGTGCGCTGCGTGGAGCGGCAGGACGGGATCTCGCGGACCCACCGCCGCTGGAGAGACTGCTCACTCGGTTGACCGAGCACGCGGAACGGGCCCACTCCGCCCCCGCTGGTACGCGAGCCGCCCGCCACCGCGAACTCTGCGACGAGGCTCGGGTCGTGGCGACGGCGCTGGACAACCGGGCTGCCAGCGAGGTGCGTGCCACACCCGTGCCGGCGGAGGAGCACGAAGACCGCATCACCGAACTGATCTCGCAGGCGCGCAGCCAGTTGGTCGTCGCCGTACCGAGAATCACCGTCACCGGCTGGCGCCGGTGGGAGACATCCCTGCGCCGGGCGCTCGCGGACCGGGTCACGGTGGTCCTGCTGTGGGGTGACCAGTCGGCCCCGAAACTGCCTGACCCCGTGCACAACGCGTTGGTCAGCCTGGTCCGTCAGTACGGCAACGGCCGACTGCTGTACCCCCGAGTGGCGTCCTGCCCAGGGAACAACGTCATCATCTGTGACAGCCGGGCGGCGCTCATCAGCGCCCGCGACTTCATGGGCCATCCAGAGCGCCAGTCCCTCGGACTCCTGCTCAGCGGCCCGGGCGAGGACGAGCACTCCGCTGTCGTCGGCCGACTGCTCTCATGGGCTGCCGGCATCGTCCCCACCGCCAAGATGAGCCGGCTGCTCAGGACCACGAGTGACGATTTCGGATGTGCCCAGCCCATCCTGCCGGACCCCATCGAGTTCCCGGTGCCCCCTCCGGACGAGGCCGACGCCGCCGATCAGGTCATTCGCGCCTGGTCGGACAGTTGGACCGCGTACGCAGGCAAGCTGACCGAGTCGGCGACGGCCCGGGAACTCCCTGCGGCCCGCGTCGTCGACACCGACGCCCACGTCGACCTGCTGTGGCGGGCTCTGCGCTCGGCCCGACGCAGGCTCGTCATCAGCAGCGACCGGCCTCCGTCTCCCGATGACCGGTTCCTGGCGCTGCTGGACCGACGGCTGCGCGACGGCGTGTGGGTGACCCTCGGCCTTGCCGGGCCACCCGGCCAGGAACCGGCCGAATTGGTGCGGCTGGCAGACGAGTTCCCCGGGCGCCTGCGCCTGGTGCCGGCACGGGGGCGGGTCCTGGTCCGCGACGACGAGGTACTGGTCGGCGGAAAGGACCTGCTCGGCGAAGGTGGGCGCAGTGGCTGGAACGGTCGCGTCCGTCCCGCGCCAGGAATCGTCCTGACCGGCGCGGACGCCGCCGCCAGGCTGGCTGCCGCGGTCGGCGAACCCCCCGAGGTTGCCGAAATGCTGCGCTCGCAGGCGACCAGGACGCACGTCGGCGTCGCCGTGGAACCTCGAGTGGTATACGCCAGGCAGAACATCGTCACCCACTGGCGGGCAGGAGCGGAGGGTGCGGCAAGACTACGGACCCAACTCGGCCGGGTTCCCGACGCCTGGGCCGTCGTGGATGACCTCGCCCGGAACGCCGGCCCCGACGTGGTGGCTGCGGCGACCGCCTGCTGCCTGCTCTACCACGCGGACACGGCACCACCTGGTGCCGCCGAGCGGCGTCTGCTGACCTTGGTGGAGGCGTGCTGGCAGCGCGGGGATTTCACGCGTGCCGCCTTGCTCCGTCGCGCCCTTGCCGACCCGGCGGCCCGGCCGAGGCCTCCGCTGTCCGCCATCGCAGCGGCACGTGGGAGGCGCGGATTCGGCGAGGACCTGTGGGAGGTGGTGGCCGACACCGACCCCGACATCGACGAACAGGCGGTCCTGCTCCTGCTGGCGGTGGAGGAAGTATTGCGCAGCGCCGACGAGTCGGCTTTGGAGGTCGTGACCGATCTGGCCGCCGGGCTCGGCGAGCACTGGGCCGAACTGGGCGGCGCAGTCCGTCGCTGCAACGACCGGCTTTACGGCCTGCCCGCCGGCCCCGAGATCCGCCGCGCCCTGAGTGACGAACGGCAGCAGGAAGAGTACGACGCACATTGGCAGGCGCTGGAGCAGGCCCTGCTGGTGGCGGACCGGCCGGCGCTCCAGATCAAACGGGCGATCCGGACCCACCATGTCCTGTTCCGCGAGGATCGGCTCTTCGGCCGGATAAGGACACTTTCGGCCACCCGGGACGGGGGCGGGCTGGCCGAGCTGCTGACGAAGGAGATCGGCACTCTCCGGCGTCACGGCGACGGCCCGGCAGTGGTGGCGGAACTGGTCGACGACGTCTGGAGGAACCTGACCCAGGTACGCGCCGAACTGCTGCACGGAGACCCTCGGGAGAGCTACATCAACCGTCTCGGCAGGGTCCTGGATCTCGCCTGGCAGGTCGCCGCTGACAGCAATCGGGAGGCCGGTGGTCAGTGGGACGATCGCCTCGACGCCGTCCGGGAGCTGGCACGCACCGTGACGGGGCTGCGTGAGCATGTGGAGCTGTCGGTTCACCGGCTCGGCGCGCCGGAGGCTTTGCTGGGCCGCATCGTCCTCGGCGACATGAAGAGCTTGTACCGGCTGGGGGACGACCGCGACGGAGCAGCGGAGGGCGGCTTGGCGGAGGGACCGTGACGGAGGGCTGCGGGTGGGATGCGGCCACGGCATGAGTGAGAAGAAGCGATGGAAGCAGTCATGAGAGGAGACGACAACGATGCCGGACGGCGACGTGGATCGGGCAGCGCGCAGAGCGGCAGTCGTCGACCGCATCTTGCTCGATGTCCTCAACGGCTGGGACGACCGCTGGGGTCACACCACGCTTGTCTCGGCGCTCGCACACGGCCGCACGATCGCCCAGCACCTCGGCCCGGACACTCTCGACCTCCTGGCCGATGAAGTACTCGAGGGATTCCTCGTCCCCCGCGACGCCGCGACAGCCGCACGGCAATTGCTTGCCGAAGGTCGATTCGACGTGGTCGAGGAAATGATCGACGGTGGCCGCCTGCCACCGGAGGACTCCAGACAACTGCGGAGCGAGTTGGCCGAAGCCCGTCATGCCGCAGCCGAACGGGCAGCACGCGCCCTGCACCTGTTGTCCGGACGGGCCGCCCAGTTGGACCTGCACCGCAGCTGGCCGGAGACGGACGGCCTGACGACCGACGGGTTGGTAGGCCTGGCCGTCACCGACGAGTCGGCATTCACCGACCTGCTCGCCGGCTGGGAGCAACAGGCCCAAGAGGCGGAGGACGCCCGAGCGGACGAGCTCCGCGGGGAACTGGCCGGGCAGGGAGCAGGCGATCCATCCGGCGCAGCCGAGTTCCGGCTACTGGAGGACTGCCTGGCGGCACGCGAATTCCGGCTCGCCGGCACCCTGGTGCACCGCGACCGCTCGGCGATCCCCAGTGATGCAGGACCCTCCGGCCTGCCCCGGCAGCCCAGGCTGGCACGGCTGCACAGGTACACACTCGAACACGTCATGGACTGGTATCGGCGAGACGAACAAGGCGATGGCGAACTGCACGGCTGGCTCCCCGTCCCCACGGACGCCGCTGGGCGGCGGCTGGTCGAGACGCTGGCCACGTTGGTCCTGAAGGAGACCGGCGAGCGCTTCGATCCAGACCCTGTTCGGCAACTCGTCGAAGCCCTGCACGCCTGCGTGGGCACCGGCGAACCCGTGCTGACCTTCCGGACTGCCCCCGGCGGCATCCTCACCCGGCTCTACTGCACAGCCGATCACCGTCTGCCACCGCTCGATCTCTTCGGCCGAACGGGCATCCCCATGTGGGTCGCGCCAAGCCTGGCGGAGCCGCCCGAAGAGGTGGCATCGGGCCCGTACGTCCGACTGGTGCCCGAGTGGGAGGGGGACACGCCCCTGGGCGATCGATGTGGTGTTCTCTACGCGGACGACCTCTTGCGGCTGGCCGCGCCCACTCCTCTGGGAACCGTACCGCTGCCTGCTGAAAGAGAGCTGAGGCTCCTGCGCGCAGTGGGTCCGGGGCTCGGAATCGACGGACTGCTGGACTGCTCGACCCCTGGCGCCGCAAAGGGCATCGAGCTCGGCGGCCCGGGCAAGGCGGCGCTCCAGCTCTCCTGGTTCTTCGACCTCCTCGGCCTGCAGCCCGACAGCGTGACGGTGGAGGCCGTACTGTACGAGACGGGGGCCCACCCCTTGGCTCTCCGCGTGCTGTTGGGCACTCTGTGCGGCCGTCGAGGCCCCCGACCCTCCGGTCGGGAACTTCGCGACCGGCTTGAGGCGGTCCGCGAGGACGACGACTGGCGCCGCGCCGCAGCGCTTCGCATCAAGGAGCAGATTCCCGACATCGACGCGGGCTTGGTCCTCGCCACCGCGCTCTGGCTGCACAGCGGTGGCAGCCGAACCGAGTTCGACGTCTCCGAACTCCGTGCCGTCCTCGCCGAGCTGGCCGCCCCCGGGGGCGTGCCCCGATCGGTGAAGCTCGAAATGGGGCTGGAACCGCTTCTTTCCCAGGGGATCATGGAGCGCCGGAACGGTCGACTTGTCCTGGCCCCCAACGGCCTGCCGGAGATCTTGGCCCAGGGCAGTGGCCAACAGCCCGACGAGTGGCTCACCGACCTTCTACGGCAGGCCCGGGACGCAGAGGAAGCGGTGATCGCGCAGGTGGTGATCTCGCTCAGCGATCTCGCGGCCGACCTCATCGAGCACTACAACACCAACCTCCAGCGCAAGGTCACCGCCCTGAGCGCGCTCATGGTCGACGAGGCGGACCGCGGTCGGCGAACCGCACTCAACGACGAGCTCAAGAGAGCGCTCGCGCAGTTGCAGGAGCAAGGGTCCCTGTTCGCCAGGACCCAGCAGGCGCCGGAGGCCCTGCGGCTGGCCGATGTCATCGGCGATCAGGCGCTCATCGCCCACCTGGACTCCAGGGGGCGCGACGGCTACGACGTGGAATGTGACGAGAAGCTGCGAGTGCGGGCCAACCCGTGGCTGCTCGGCCAAGTCTTCTGGAACCTCTTCGACAATTCCCGAAAGGCGATCGGCGCCGTGAACGCGCGGATCGGATATGTCGACGTGTCCGTGACCGCGTTCACGGAGGCCACCAGTGAACCCTGGTGCAGCATCCTGGTGGCCGACTCCGGAGACGGAATCGCCGAGGGTATGGCTTCGCGTCTCAACCAGGGCGAGCGGCTGAGCACTCGAGGCGGCTCAGGCAAAGGCCTCCACCTCGCTCGTGCCCTGGTGGAACGCTACGGGGGGCGGCTTCGCGTGCTGACCGAGCCCTCTACGAAGTTGCTCGGCGCACAAATCCGCATCGAACTCCCGCTGTTACCGGCCCCCGAGACGTAGGAGCAGCGCAACGCCGATCAGGTGCCGAGCTCTGCCCGACGCGGGGCAACGCTTCTTGCCTCAGCTCCGCGTCCTGATGCGGAACTCGGACACCAGCTGATCCGCCAGGTCCACGTCGCGATCGGCGATGGCCCGTTCCGCGCGGCGCTGGTCACCCGCCCATGGCGCAGCCGGGACACGACCGCGGTTCAACAGGCGCCCGCTCCGGTTCTCCAACAGGAACACCAGGTGTCCCAGCTCCACGCGCAAGCGCAGCAGTCTGCTGTCCGGATCGTCTTCCAGGAGCTGCCGCGTCACGCTGTCCAGCCGCTCGTAGAGCTTCGTCCGATCGAGGCCCTTGGGCAGCACGCACAGAAGTCGGTGACGTTGCAAGAAGACATTGTCGAACTCACCCACCTCGGTGGGAGGGTGTGCGGTGACGAGGGCCGTGGGTATCTGGGTGCGCCGACACAGATGATCTACGATCTGCAACCCGTCCGGTACCCCCCGGTCGTTCAGATAGAGGTCGATGAGGGCCGCATCGACGGTGTGCAAGGACTCACTGCTGAACCGGCGCCAGTCCGTGAGGCTTTCGAGCGTGATGACGTCGTAACGGCCCGACAGCCAGTCCCCGAGTTCACCGGCATCGGTGTCGTCCACGATCAGAAGCTTCTTCCTGGGTGGCGCCGGCATCAGGGCGCCCAGCACCGGATCCCGAGGAAAGATCCGCGCCAGGTGTTCGGCCGAGACGGGCCGCCGCTCCTCGGGCAGCGCAATCAGCAGTTCACCCAGACGCCGCAGAGCGCGACGTGCCGGGCCCCACGTCGCGTCGGGAAATCCGGGATGGTGAACGGCAGGATCGCCGTCCCACATGCAGGCCAGCTGATCCAACTCGCCGACCGGAGTGGCGTGGCCGACTCGTTCCATCCCCGCAAGAAACTGGTGCAGATCCACGTCGACGGCCCCCGCTGCGAGACGGTAGCCGTCCCGCCCGCCCTCGACCGGATAGCCGTCCGCCTTCTCCAGCCGGCCCTTGAGCTGGTGCACGGCTGCCTTGTCCCTGCACATACTCGCGGCGAGCAGTTCCACACTCACCGGCTCGGAGGCGATGGCAAGCCTCAGCAGCAGCTCCCTCCTGTCCCGCATGGGCAGCCTCATCTGCACCCCATCCGGACCCGTGACTCGCAGCGGGCCCAGGAGCCGGATGTGGTACCTGCCAGGAGGCTTGGCGGGAGCACTCTCTGAAGCCGACACACACCCAAATTAACATCGTCTGCATCAGGTTGGGACCAGTTGTGCCTGATGTCCCGAGCGTTCGCCTGACACTTCGCCGTCAGGTGCGCTCACAACACCGTCCGTCGCAGGGAAAGTGTCAGCGGAGCGGCCGAGGCGGATGTCAGGGGGCGTGAAGCAGCATGCGTCCAAGGCTGAAAACGCCCCCCTTCGCACCGTGCAGAAGGGTCGTACGCACCCGACAGGAGCGAGAACCATGGTCACCCATCGACTGACACGCGACGAGCGCCCCGTCCCCGGCAATGTCTTCGTCGCCACCCCCTTCGGCGTCAAGCCGGCGCCCGACGGCAAGCCCTTCGACTACGACGACTTCTACACCTCGGAGCTGGTGCCCCTGATCTCCGATCTGGGCATGAAGCCGGTCCGCGCGGACTCCGTCTACGGCGGCGACTCCGTCCTCACCCCTGTCTGGAAAGGCATCCAGCAGGCCGAGATCGTCCTGGTCGTCTTCTCCGACGCGTCGGTGAACGTGTCGATCGAGTTCGCGTGGGCCTACCTCCTCGGCAAGAAGATGATCTACCTGACCCAGGACCTCAAGGAGATCCCGGCGGACGTGAAGGACCTGCGGACGATCACCTACTCCTCGCACTACACCCACATGAACCGGATGCGCGAGGAACTGCGCCTGGCGCTGGCGGCGGTGAGGGAGGAGACGGTGGTCGAGATGACACTGCTGCCGATGATCGGCGGCGGCACGGTACCGGTGCCGGCACGAGTCGTCTCCACCACGCGGGAGTTCGCCGTGGTCGAGACCGACGACGGTCGTCACGGCGTCCTGTCCAATGCCGATGTCGACTACGCCCGGCTGGTGACCGACATGACCGTCAAGTACGAGGTGGGCACTCGGCTCCAGGGCGCGTTCGACGTCGACGCCCGCGGCGACATGCGGTACACGCTTCTGGCCGGCAGCCTCAATCCCTGGCCGTCGCTCAGCGCCGACTTCCCCGTGGGCAAGGTCTTCACCGGCACCGTCCACAACGTCCACCCCGCGCTGGGTGCCTTCGTACACGTGGCCCACGGCGTCAACGGTCTGCTCACCAGGTCGGACGCAGTGACCTCGGCGGCTCTGGCGCCCGGCGACGACGTCGAGGTCGCCGTGGTGCGCATGGACACCGAACGTCGTCGAATCCTGCTGCGCCTGGTCCAGTCGCTGCGCGGATCACGCTCAGCGGTCCCCCGGCCCCCGGCCGTGGACACCCGCTTCGTCGCCGGCGAGAGGTTCGACGGCGAGGTCGTCAGGGTGAAGGGTGAGGGCGAAGGCGGCTACGTGCTGCTGGCAGTCCCCGGACGGAACCGCCCGGTCATCCTCCACTGCACGGCCATGTCCGAGGAACTCCGCCACGACCTCAACGCCGGAGAGATCGAGCCCGGCGAGATGATCTGGGTCGAGATCCTCTCCGTGGATGCCCACCGTGACCGAATCCTGGTCAAGGACATTCCGGAGGCGGCCGTCGGCCCCGTGGCCGCCTGACGGCCCGCACCGCTCTTCCCCGGCTCCCCGCACGCGAGGCCCGGCCGACTCCCCTGGAGCCGGCCGGGCCTCGCGCTTCCCGGGTCACGGCCGCGGCCGGATCCGGGGTGTTGTCAGAAGAAGCCGAGCTTCTTCGGCGAGTAGGAGACCAGGAGGTTCTTGGTCTGCTGGTAGTGGTCGAGCATCATCTTGTGCGTCTCGCGGCCGATGCCCGACTGCTTGTAGCCGCCGAAGGCGGCGTGCGCCGGGTAGGCGTGGTAGCAGTTGGTCCAGACGCGGCCCGCCTGGATGGCGCGGCCGGCGCGGTAGGCGGTGCTGCCGTCGCGGGTCCAGACGCCGGCGCCGAGGCCGTAGAGGGTGTCGTTGGCGGTGGCGATGGCGTCGTCGAAGTCGCCGAAGGAGGTGACGGCGACGACGGGGCCGAAGATCTCCTCCTGGAAGACGCGCATGCGGTTGTCGCCCTCGAGGATGGTCGGCCGGACGTAGTAGCCGCCGGCCAGTTCGCCGCCGAGTTCGGCGCGTTCGCCGCCGGTGAGGACCTTGGCGCCCTCCTGCTGGCCGATGTCGAAGTAGGAGAGGATCTTCTCCAGCTGGTCGTTGGAGGCCTGGGCGCCGATCATGGTGGCGGTGTCCAGCGGGTGGCCCTGGACGATCTTCTCGGTGCGGGTGACGGCCGCCTCCAGGAAGGCGTTGTAGTGGCCGCCCTGGATCAGCGCCCGGGACGGGCAGGTGCAGACCTCGCCCTGGTTGAGGGCGAACATCGTGAAGCCCTCGAGCGCCTTGTCGTAGAAGTCGTCGTCGGCGCTGGAGACGTCGTCGAAGAAGATGTTGGGGCTCTTGCCGCCCAGCTCCAGGGTGACGGGCTTCAGGTTCTGCGAGGCGTACTGCATGATCAGCCGCCCGGTGGTGGTCTCGCCGGTGAAGGCCACCTTGGCGACGCGCGGGCTGGAGGCGAGCGGCTTCCCGGCCTCGACGCCGAAGCCGTTGACGATGTTGACGACGCCGGGCGGCAGCAGGTCCGCGATCAGGCTCATCCAGACGTGGAGGGAGGCCGGGGTCTGCTCGGCGGGCTTGATGACGACGGCGTTGCCCGCGGCGAGGGCCGGGGCGAGCTTCCACGTCGCCATCAGGATCGGGAAGTTCCACGGGATGATCTGCGCGACGACGCCCAGGGGCTCGTGGAAGTGGTAGGCGACGGTGTCGTCGTCGATCTCGGCGAGGCTGCCCTCCTGGGCGCGGATGGCGCCCGCGAAGTAGCGGAAGTGGTCGATGGCCAGCGGGATGTCGGCGGCGAGCGTCTCCCGGACCGGCTTGCCGTTCTCCCAGCTCTCGGCGACGGCCAGTTCCTCCAGGTGCGCCTCCATGCGGTCCGCGATCCTGTTCAGGATGGTGGCCCGCTCGGTCACCGACGTACGGCCCCACGCCGGCGCGGCCGCGTGGGCGGCGTCGAGGGCCCGGTCGACGTCCTCGGCGGTGCCGCGGGCGACCTCGGTGAAGATCTCGCCGGTGACCGGGGTCGGGTTGCCGAAGTACTCGCCGCGGGCGGGCGGCACGTACTCGCCGCCGATCCAGTGGTCGTAGCGGGACTGGTACTTCACGATCGCGTCGTCGGAACCGGGGTTGGCGTACCGGGTCATGGGGCGGCCTCCCATTGCGAGCCGCCCGCTCCGTCGCGGACGGCGGTTGGGGGGACCGTAGGAGGCGCAAGGTTGCAACAGGGTTGCGGCGGAGCGCCACCACGGAACTACACTCGGCAGCACCCCACCCGGTGCCGCCGGGCACCGGTCCGTGCCAACCCGGGGGGCCGGCCATGACAGTCTCGTACGCGGCGTCCTACGCGGCCTGGCCGCCGGGGACCGACCCGGACCTCCTGCGGCGGGACGTGGCGCGCGCCCACGAGGAGTTCCTCTCGACGGGACGTCCGCCGCGGCCGGTCCGTGACGTCGTCCGGGACTCCTGGCAGCGTTCGCTCAGCCGCGGCGTGGACCCGGAGGCCGACGGCCCCCGCTCCCCCGGCCTCGGCGCCGCGGAGCTGCGGGACTACCGGCGGCAGCACCCGATGGCGGCGGTGCTGCCCGTCGTGCGCAGCCTGCTCGTCGAACCGGCCCAGGACAGCGACCAGTTGGTGGCCGTCGGCGACGAGCACGCGCGGCTGCTGTGGGTCGAGGGCACGCCGGGGCTGGCGGCGCGGGCCGAGCGGATCGGCTTCGTCGCGGGCGCCGAATGGGCGGAGGACGCGGCCGGCACCAACGCCCCCGGAACCGCGGTCGCCCTCGGCCGGCCCCTGCAGATCTACGCGGGCGAGCACTTCATCCGTCCGGTGCACCCGTGGAGCTGCTCCGCCGCCCCGGTCCGCGACCCGGACACCGGCGCCGTGATCGGCGTGATCGACCTGACCGGCGGCGACCACATCGCGGCGCCGCACGCCCTGGCCCTCGTACGGGCCACCGTGGCGGCGGCCGAGGCGGAACTGCGGCTGCTGCGGCTGCGCGGCGTGCTCCCGGCCGCCCCGGCGCAGGCGGCACCGGGGGCTTCGGCGGGAGAGGCCCGGCTGGAGGTGCTGGCGCGGGACCGTGCGCTGCTGACCTCCCCGTACGGGACGGTCGAACTGAGCCCGCGGCACTCGGAGATCGTCTTCCTGCTGGCCCGGCACCCGCGGGGGCTGGGTGCCGACGCGCTCGCCGCCCGGCTGCACGAGCACGAGTCCGCGCGGGTCACCATGCGGGCGGAGATGTCGCGGCTGCGCAGGCTGCTCGGCCCGCAGGTGCTGGGCTCGCGCCCGTACCGGCTGCTGCTGCCGGCCGCCACGGACGCCGACGAGGTCCGCGCGCTGCTCTCCCGCGGCGCCCACCGCCGGGCCCTGGCCCGCTACCCCGGGGCGTTGCTGCCCGCCTCCGGCGCCCCCGCCATCGTCGACGCACGCGAGGAACTGCACTGCGCGCTGCGCCGCGCCCTGCGCGACCGCGGCGACGTCAGACTGCTCCTCGACTGGCTGGAGCGGCCCGGCAACCACCACGACGTCGACCTCCTCCAGACCGCGCTGCGCACCCTGCCCCGCGAATCGCCCCGACGCCCCGTGCTGCGCGCGCTCCTGGACCGCGCCCGGCTGTGACCTGCGGGGCCCGGCCGGGACCCGTGGGGGCACACTGGTGGGGTGGATGATCCGAACATCGCGCACGTGAGCGCCGCGTCCCGGCTGGCCGACCCGGCCGAGGGCATCGGCATGGACGAACTGGGCCTGGCGGCCCGCAACCACGCGCTGCCCCTGGAGGCCCTGCGCTACGACGTCACCCCACCCGGCCTGCACTACGTGCTGGTCCACTTCGACATCCCGCCGGCCGACGCCGCGACGTGGCGGCTGACCGTCGGCGGCAAGGTCCGTACCCCGCTGGAACTGTCCGTGGACGACCTGCGCCGCTACCCGGCCGTCACGCACCGGGTCACCATGGAGTGCGCCGGCAACGGCCGGGCCGGGCTGACCCCGCGCCCGGTCAGCCAGCCCTGGCTGAACGAGGCGGTGGGCACCGCCGACTGGACGGGTGTGCCGCTGCGCGTCCTGCTGGACGAGGCGGGCGTGGCACCCGGCGCCGTCGAGGCGGTCTTCACCGGCGCCGACCACGGTGTGGAGCGCGGAGTCGAGCAGGACTACCAGCGCTCGCTCACGGTCGCCGACGCCACCGCCGAGGACCCCGAGGTCCTGGTGGCGTACGCGATGAACGGCGCGCCTCTCCCGCCGCAGCACGGTCACCCCGTCCGCCTCGTCGTCCCCGGCTGGTACGGCATGGCGCACGTGAAGTGGCTGCGCGACATCACACTCACGGACACCCCGTTCACCGGTTTCCAGCAGGCCGTGGCGTACCGCATCCGGCAGGAGGCCGACGAACCCGGCGAGCCGGTGACCCGCATCGCGCCGCGCGCGCTCATGGTGCCACCCGGCTTCCCCGACTTCATGACGCGCACCCGTGTCGTCCGGCCGGGGCCGCAGCGTCTGGAGGGCCGGGCGTGGTCGGGCCGCGCGCCGGTCGTCGGCGTCGAGACGAGCACGGACGGCGGCCGCACCTGGCGCGCGGCCGAGATGGACGACGCGGGCCACCCCTGGGCGTGGCGGCACTGGCACACCACCTGGGAGGCGGCACCCGGCCGGCACGAGCTCAGCGTCCGCGCCACCGACGCGGAGGGCCACACGCAGCCGCTGGAACAGCCCTGGAACCGCGGCGGCTTCGCGAACAACCTCGTCCAGCGCGTCCCGGTGGTCTGCCTGGCGGCCGGCGCCTGAGGTCAGCGCGGGGCGCGGTCACCCGTCGAAGGCGAGCCAGTCGACGGCGTCGTGGAGCAGGAGGCTGAGGGCATCGCGGTCGGTGGCGCCGGCCCGTACGTAGAACCGGTCCCCTTCCCAGCCCTTGGAGACGCTCAGGACGAGTCCGGGGGCCACGTGGAAACGCGTGGCCGACCCGGGCGTGAAGGGCCGGAGGGGAACCGGGCGCAGTTCCCGGGTGAGCGTCTCGACCTCCGCTCCGGTGATCCCGTGTGCCAGCGCCACGTAGTCGGCGCCCATCGCGGCCTCGTAGAGCGAGAACTGGAGGAGGAAGCCGCTGAGCGGTTCGTTCTCGGCCGTCGGCGGTTCGTCGTCCACCCGGTGCCAGACGGTGGGGTCGTCCTCCGACTCGCCGGGCGTCCACAGCGTGGACCAGTGGAACCCTCCTTGGTTCTCGACGCCGATGACGCGCATGTCTCCGCAGCGGTCGGTCTCACGACCGGGGTCCTTGACCATGCGGTTCTGGACGCCCAGGACGCCGGGACGCCGCACGGCCAGTTCGTAGAGGTGCGCGAGCCCTTCGGGCAGGTCCGCGTAACCGCCGCGTTCGACCGGTGGTTCCGCGTCGTCGGCGGTGGCTGGGTACCAGCCCGTGACGAACTGCTCCAGCGCGAGGGCACGGTCGCCGTTCACATGGTCCAGCCACTCCAGGCCGGGGCGGGCCGCGACGGGGCGCGGCGGGCGGACCCGCTGGAGCAGCGCCCGACTGAGAGGTGTCTGCGGTCGTACCTTGCAGTCGTCGAGTTCGTACGCGGTGCCGCCGGGAGGAAGGTGCGAACCGATCTGTTCCGCGTAGCCCGTGCCGAGGTAGAGCAGGGCCTCGTCCACGCGGACGAGCAGATGGAAATCGGCCCGCTCCCAGAGGCGCTCCAGCACCGGGGCCGGTGCGGGGCCGAGCAGACGGATCTCCTCGGCGTTCCACACACCACTGCGCCCCGGTACGTCCCCCGCCGCCACGACGACCAGCGTCCCGGCGGGGCCGATGATCATCGTCGCGCCGCCCACCGAGTGCCCCGCGGCGGCGGAGCCGGCGCCGATCAGCGCCCGTGCCTGCCCCTCGTCGAGCACGTCCCCGGGGGTGGGACCCGGGTTGTCGTCAGCCATGCGTCATGGTCCCAGGAGGCCACCCCGGGGCCGCGCCGGGGGCCCACCCTCCGGGCGGTGGGGGCACCTCCCGGCCGAGTACGCCTAGCCCTGCGTCTGCGGTGCGCGGACCAGCAGGAACAGGGTGCGGCGACGGAGGGTGAAGCCGATCGACCCGTACAGCCGCAACGCGTTGGTGTTGCTCGCGGCGGCGTGCAGCACCGGGGTGTCACCGCGCTCCTTGATGCCAGCGGCGACGGCGCTCACCAGGCGGGTCGCCAGGCCTCGGCCGCGGTGGGCGGGGTCGGTGCAGACGGCGCTGATCTCGGTCCAGCCCGACGGCTGGATGCGCTCCCCGGCCATCGCGATCAGCCGACCGCCCTCCCGGATCCCCAGGTACGTGCCGAGTTCGAGGGTGTTCGGCAGGAAGGGCCCGGGCCGGGTGCGGGACACCAGGTCCATCACGTCGTCGACGTCGCCGGGGCCGAGCCGTACCGTCTCCGGGGCGTGCTCGGCGCGGAGCGCGGTGTCGACCATCTGCACACCCTCGCCGCCCTCCACGACCTCCCAGTCGCCCGGGACCACCGGTGAGCCGGTGACCAGGGCGGTGCCGCCGGGCCCGAGCAGCTCGGCCAGGTCGTCCCAGGCGGCGCGGTCGGCCGGGTCGGCCAGGCCCGCGAAGAGGGAGACGTCGGTCCGGTAACGGGCGGCGCGGCCGTGGACCTCGGCGAAGCGGGAGTGCGGGCCGGTGAGCGCGGCCCACACGGGGTTGTCCAGGTGGGCGGCCGCGGCACCGTGGGGGGCGGGCTCGGCGGGCTGGGCGTGATCAACGGTGGTGGACATGGGTGGTGCGGTTCTCCGTCCATCGTGGGACCGGCGCTGTCGGGTGGGTCAACACCGTCGGGCCCGTCCGCAATCCCGGCCGGGCCGATCTCCCGCACCCGGTGCTGCCGGTCGCGGAGCCCCGGCCGGGTTGCGCGGCACGGGCGGCGTAATAGCGTGGCCGGGAGGCGGGGGGCTCGCGCTACGAGGGAGATGGCGCATGGCCACACTGGTCGCTGTCAGCGTCGGTATGCCGAAGAACGTGCAGTGGCACGGCCGGACGACGTACACGGGCGTCTGGAAGGAACCGGTGTCGGGACCCCGCATGGTCCGGCGGCTCAACATCGACGGCGACGGGCAGGGCGACCTCGGCGGGCACGGCGGCGAGCAGCGGGCGGTGCTGGTGTACCAGCTGGACTCGTACCGCCACTGGCGGAAGGAACTCGGCCGGGACGACCTGTCCTTCGGCCAGTTCGGCGAGAACTTCACCGTGGACGGGCTGCCCGACAACGAGGTGTGCATCGGCGACCGGTACCGCATCGGCGGCGCCGTCTTCGAGGTCACGCAGCCGCGGGTGACCTGCTACCGGGTCGGGATGCGCATGGCGGAGCCCAGGATGGCGGCGCTGCTGGTGGCCCACCGGCGCCCCGGCTTCTACCTCCGCGTCCTGGAGGAGGGCGAGGTCACCGCGGGCGACGAGATCGTCAAGCTCGGGACGGGGCCGGAGGCCATGACCGTCGCCGACATCGACGCCCTGCTGTACCTGCCCGGGCACCCCCGGGAGCAGGTCGAACGCGCCCTGCGCATCCCCGCGCTGAGCCCGGGGTGGCAGGCCTCGATGCGGGCGCTGCTCGACAGCCCGGCGGGCGACGGCGGCGGCCCGGCGGGGAACCCCGGCCTGACCGGGGCGGCGGCCCCTCCCCCGGCGTGGCCGGGCTTCCGCCCGCTGCGGGTGGCCCGGGTCCGGGACGAGAGCAGCAGCATCTTCTCGCTGACGCTGGCCGCGCAGGACGGCAGCCCGCTGCCGGCCGGGATGCCGGGGCAGTTCCTCACCGTACGGATGCGGCCCGACCCCGAGGGGCCGCCGCTGATCCGCACGTACTCCCTGTCGGGGCGGCCGGGCGCGGCGGAGTACCGGATCAGCGTCAAGCAGGAGCCGCACGGCGCGGGCAGCGGCTTCCTGCGGCGGCACGTGCGGGAGGGCGACCTGCTGGACGTCGCCGCGCCGCGCGGCACCTTCGTCCTCGGCGAGGGCGACACGCCGGTGGTGCTGCTGTCCGCGGGGGTGGGCGCGACGCCGGTGATGGCGATGCTGTACGCGCTGGCCGACGCCTGCGGGCGGCGCGAGGTGTGGTGGCTGCACGTGGCGCGCGACGGCGGGAACCATCCGTTCGCGGCGGAGTCCCGGGCCCTGGTGGGGAAGCTGGCCGGCGCGCACGCCTACATCGCGTACAGCAGGCCGCGTGAGGGCGACCGCGCGGGCGCGGACTACACCGGGGCGGGCCGGCTCGACGCGGCGCGCATCGCGGCGCTGGAGCTGCCGCCCGACGCCGACGCGTACGTCTGCGGGCCGCAGGCCTTCATGGACGACATGGCGGAGGCGCTGACCGCGGGGGGACTGTCCGCGGACCGCGTCCACACCG
Organism: Streptomyces sp. NPDC005722; assembly: GCF_040630935.1. Classification (NCBI taxonomy): domain Bacteria; kingdom Bacillati; phylum Actinomycetota; class Actinomycetes; order Kitasatosporales; family Streptomycetaceae; genus Streptomyces; species Streptomyces sp. NPDC005722. The sequence goes on along the minus strand of NZ_JBEXYN010000014.1, from coordinate 23,350 downwards.
AGACCTTCGGCGCGCTGTCCTCCATCAACCCGGGCGTGGTCGACGCGACGGCCCGGCCCCCGCACCCGCCCACCGCCCCACCCGGCGAGCCGACCGGGCCCTCGGTGTCCTTCGCCCGCAGCGGCCTCAGCGTCCCCTGGCACCCGGCGTACGGCACGCTCCTCGAACTCGCCGAGGCGTGCGACGTACCGACCCGCTGGTCGTGCCGCACCGGCGTCTGCCACACCTGCGAGACCCCGGTCCTGACCGGCGGTGTCGCGTACGCCCCGGAGCCCGTCGACGAACCCGCCGCGGGCAACGCCCTCATCTGCTGCTCGCAACCGCGCACGGACCTGGTCCTGGACCTGTAGCCCGCTGACACAGTGGTGCGGCCCCGGCCCCGGCCCCGGCCGGGGCCGCACGCCGTCATGCCCGGGAGCAGGTGGTGGCCACGATGCAGGCGCGCCCGACCCGCGCCGCAGACCGGACCGCGGCCGGCGGCCCCGCGGTCAGCCGCGGACGGCGGGTTGCGGGAGGTCCTGGGTCTCCAGGGACATGAGCTGGTCCGCGGTCGGGTCGTCGAGTTCGGCGACGCGCTGCGCCTGCCGTTCGGTCATCTCCTGGAACATCTGGCGTGCGGAGCGGCCGTTGCCGAAACCCTCGCCGCGCGGGAGCAGCTCGAAGAGGCGGGTGAGCTCCTCGCGGGCGGTGGGGGTGAGTTCGTACTGGTGCTCCGCGGCCTGGTACTCGACGATCGAGACCAGTTCGTCCGCCGCGTAGTCCTCGAAGAGCAGCGTGCGGCCGAAGCGCGAGGACAGGCCCGGGTTGGAGCTGATGAAGCGGTCCATGTCGCCGGGGTAGCCGGCCGCGATCACGACGACGTCGTCGCGGTGGTCCTCCATCAGCTTGACCAGGGTGGCGACGGCCTCCGTGCCGAAGTCGTTGCCGGCTCCGACGGGGGCCAGGGTGTAGGCCTCGTCGATGAAGAGCACGCCGCCGAGGGCACGGTTGAACGCGGCGGTGGTCTTGGGGCCGGTGTGGCCGACGTACTCGCCGACCAGGGCCGTACGGTCGACCTCCACCAGGTGGCCCTCGCGCAGCAGTCCGAGGGCCTTCAGGAGCCGGCCGTAGAGGCGGGCCACGGTGGTCTTGCCGGTGCCGGGGTTGCCCGCGAAGATCAGGTGCCGGCTGAGCGGCGGGGCGGGCAGCCCGGCCTCCTCGCGGCGGCGGACGGTCTGCATCAGCTTCACCAGCGAGCCGACGTCGTGCTTGACGCGGTCGAGGCCGACGAGGGCGTTCAGCTCGCCCAGCAGGTCCTCCAGGCTCTCCTCGGGCACGTCCTGCTCGTCGCCGCCCGCCGCGGGGCGCGTCGCCGCGGGCGGTGCGGCGGGGGCGCCCGGTGCGGCGGGCACCGCCGGGGTGGCCGCGGGTTCGCCGAAGGTCAGCGGCACGCCGTCGGCGGTGCAGTCGTCGAGTTCCGGCGCGGCGCCCTCGTCGGTGCCGAGCGCGTCCGCGCAGGCGCGGATCCGGCAGTGCCGGAAGACGGGGTCCGCGCCCGCGCCCACGTGGAGCGCGGGGAAGCCGGAGCCGGAGACCTCCAGGGAGGTGAAGGTGCCGGCGGCGCCCTCGGCGAGGAAGACGCCGTTCTTGGCGGGCCGGTCGATGCGCAGGTCCGCGACCGTGGAGCGGGCGCCGGTCCACACGACGACGCCGGAGCCGGCGCAGTCCTCGAGCGAGCCGCCGTTGAGGGTGGCCTCGGCGCCCTTGTCGACGACGACGCCCGCCGCGCCGCTCCCGGTGATCCGGATGCCGGTGAGGACCGCGGTGCCGCCGGTCGCGACCTGCACCCCGATGTCCCTGGTCCCGGTGACCGTGGTGTGCTCGACGCGGCTCTCGGAGGTCGAGCCGACGCCGATGCCCGTCGCCACGTCGTCGATGCGGCAGCCGGTGACCGTCGCCACGGCCTGCTCGGCCACGGCGACGCCGGTCATGGCGACGTTCCTGATCCCGCAGTCGGCCAGTTCGAGGCGGGCCTCGCCCGCCGCGTGGACGCCGTGCTCGGCTCCGTCACGGACGAGGCAGTCGGTCAGCCGGCCGGTGGCGGTGCCGGAGAGGTGGACAGCGCTGAAGGCGCTGCGGTCGATCCGGCAGTCCGCGAGCCGGGCCTGCGCGGCGCCCGTGATCAGCAGCCCGTTGGCGCCGGCGTCCGCGACGGCGCAGCCGTGGGCGTTCAGCACCCCGTTGTCCTGGACGACGACACCGCTGGCCGACGCCCCGCGGATCCGGCAGTCGGTGAGCTCGGCGCGCGCCGTGCCGGTGACGTGCACACCGGCCGCGCCGGGCGACTCGATCCGCAGTTCGCCGGCCGTGGCCTCGGCGGCCTCTTCCAGCAGCAGCCCGGCCCGGCCGGTGCCGGTCAGCGTGGAGTCGGCGAGCTTCAGGCGCGCGCTGCCGCGCAGCCGGACACCGGAGCCGGTCGTACGGTCCAGGCGCAGGCGGGCCGCGTCCAGCCGGGCCGTGCCGGAGAGGACGACGCCCGTGCCGTCGACCCCCGTGATGCTGGTGTCCTCGGCCCGGGCGCGGACCGCGCCGGCCAGGTGCAGGCCGGCCAGCCGGGCCCGCTCGAGGCGGCAGCGCCGCAGGATCAGGGCGGTCGTCCCGCTCTCCTCGTCCTCCGGACCGCGGGCCTGGACGCGGCCGCCCTCGACGGCGCAGTCCTCCAGCACCAGTCCGGCGCCCGGCGAGACGGCGATCGCGGGGGCCCCGTCGTCGGCGCCCCACACGGTGACGCCGTGCACGGCACAGTCCGGCCCGTCGACGGTCAGCGCGGGCCGGTCCCCCGGCGGAGCGGCCAGCACGACGCTCCCCCGGCCGTGCTCCGCCGTGAGCACGACGGCGCGGTCCAGCACCACGGCCTCGGTCCAGGTGCCCGGGGCGATCACCACCACGTCGCCGGGGGCGGCGGCGCGCACCGCGTCGGCGATCCGGTGGAAGGTCCCCCGGCCACCCTGTCCTTTCGGTGCCACGGTGTGACGCGTCATGTTCCGGATCCTCTACTGCTTCTGCTCGGTGCCGGCCGGTGGTGCCTGGTACCAGGACGGGTTGATGCTCGCACGGTACGCACCGGTCAGGTAAACCGACTGGATCGACTTCTCGAAGATCTTGAAGGGTAGCTGGATCCAGAAGTCCGCGAAGCCCTGGCGGTGGAAGAGCCGGCTTCCGCCGCCCAGCACCACCACGTTCTTCACCAGAGCGGTGGAGGCCGAGGTGGTCAGCGCCGCGGTGGCGTTGATGCCGCCGTCCAGGAAGGCGTCCGCGCCGCTGAGCTTGACCGTGGTGCCGTTGGCGTCGCTCACGCCCCACACGGCGGCGTTCATGGCGCCGTTGACCCACCCCGAGATCACGCTGGTGCCCGCGCTGAAGGCGAAGTCGTAGATGCCGCCGCGCCAGCGGGTGGGCGTCTCGTTCCCGGCCCACTCGTTGGTCCAGGTCTTGTCGTGGTTGAACGGCCGGCGCTGCGGGTGCTTGCCGCCGTCGACGTTGGCCAGGGTCGTCTTGAGGTTGCCGAGGTTCCGGAGCCCGGGAATCCGGTTCTCGTGCACCGCGATGCCGAGACCGGTCTTGACGCCCGAGGACACGGCGGCGTTGGCGAACGCCTTCAGCACGTCGTCCCCGTTGAACTTCTTGTGCTGGGCGGCGTCGACGATCGCGTTCACCACCAGGTTGGCGGCGAACTCCAGGACGAACTCCTGGCCGAACTCCACGGCTGCCTTGTACGCGACGGTCCGCCAGTACGGTTCGTACCGGGCCTCGCGCAGCGCCGCACCGGCGCCGTCGGGGACCACCGTGCCGGACCACGGCATGCGCTGGGCCTCGCGGATCCGGCGCCCCCAGCCGCGGATCTCGGTCAGCGCCCCGCGGTAGTCGTACTCGTTGCCGACCAGACTCATCTGGCCGAACGGGCCCCGGCGCTCCCAGACCAGACCGCTGTCGGTGCGCTGGGCGACGAGCGCGCCGTCGGCGTCGTAGCGGTTCCACTGGCCGCGCCAGGCGTCGGTCTCCAGGTAGCCGGTGACGGTGCCGTCGGCGCCCCTCACGGCCTTGCGCTCGCGGACGACGGACTCGTGGTCGAACTCCTTCCAGACCGAGTGCGGGGTCGCTGCCGCCGGGTCGTACTCGCGCACCCGCAGCGGGCCGCCGAGGCCCACGGGGACCTCGCGGAGCCTGACGGTGGCACCTTGGGTGCCGGGCAGGGGCCGCAGCTCGTCACGGAAGTGCCGCGCGCCGCGCGACCACTGGTCCTGCCACGACGTGCCGTTCCACCAGCTGCGCACCTGCCGGCCGGGCCCGGGGTCGATCCCGCGCCCGGTGCGGTCGTACGCGGCCGTCAGCCAGCGGTTGTCGTCGGCCGGGTCACGCCAGGCCTGCACGTAGCGGCCCTTGTCGAGCATGCGGCGCTCGCGGACCAGCCGGCCGCCCGCGTCGCGGTCGCGGAAGGAGTCGTCCCAGGACAGCTTCGGGTCGCTGGAGCCGCGGAAGAACGTGCGGGTGCCGGAGGCGCCGAGGGGGGTGCCCTCGGCGTCCACCTCGCGCCACGTCCACTTCGCGGAGTCCGTCTTCCCCACACCCTCGATGAAGCTGTTCACGGTGCGGTCGGGGTTCGGCTGCCGCATCCCGGTCAGGTTGCCGTGCGCGTCACGGGTGACCCAGGTGCCGTGGCCGGGGGCGGCGTCGACGGCCCGCGGGGTGGTGTACTCGCGTACCACCCCGCCGGGGAGGCCCTCGCGGACGACCTGGACGCCCGCGGCGCCGCTGAGCTCGTCCCGCCACAGCAGGCCGGTGGCCGCCGGGTCCTGCGGCACGCGGTAACCCCGCAACTCCCCCGCCTCCCACGGCTGGTGCCCCGCTGCCGCGGGCGCGTGGCCGGGACGTCCGGCGTGGTCGCCGACCTTGAGGGTCGTGCCGTCGTGCAGCTTGGTCGTGAGGCGCGCGAAGCGGCCGTCCGCGGTCAGGTCGAGGACTCCGCCGTCGAGGCCCACGTAGCGCACGCCCGAGGTGACCTCGCCGGTCGCGGTGCCGATCGGCCGCTTCTGCCAGGTGAACAGCTGGTGGGCGTTGTCGCCGAGCACATGGGCGTACCCGCCCTCCGCGTTCCGCGCGCCCGGCAGCCACGCCTTGCGGACCCAGACGGGCGGCCGCTGCTCGCGCCACCGCTCGGTGACCAGCAGGTGGCCGTCGACGACCTCGGCCTTGCCGACCTCCTTGCCGTGCGGGGACTGGCGCTGCCAGGTCCCGTCGGTCCGCCACCCGCCGGGCGCGGCGGCGTCCTGCACGATCTTGTGCTCCTCGTACTGCCCCGCGTGCTCCGGCAGCCGGCCCATGCCCCACTTGCGCTGGACGAGGGTCCGCCCGTCGTCGGCGAGGTCGGTCCAGCCGGAGTCGAACCGGTCCGGGGTGCGCGGGCCCTCGGCGATTTCCTTGCCGGCGCCGTCGTAGCGGTGCCAGCGCAGGTCGCCGTTCCCGTTCCGCAGCGCCAGCGTGTGGCCCGTGCCGTTGGTGTGCTTCTGCAGACCGGCCTGGTACGCGTGGACGACGTCGCCGCGTCCGTCGAGGTCGCGCCAGCCGGTGCCCGCGGTGTCGTACTCACGGATCCCCGAGCCGGAGAGGGCGGCCTCGTCGCCCCAGCGCGCCCAGCTCGTACGGGGGTTGGTACGGCCGAACGCGATGGTGTCGGTGCGGCGGAAGGAGTCGAGGAGCCCGCCGCCGGGCAGCACCCGGCGTTCGAAGACGGGAACCGGAGCCCCCGTCGCGCTCAGCAGCACCACCCTGCCGTTCGCGACGCCCGTCAGATCCGCCGTGCCGTGGTGGAAGACGCCCCGGGGGGCGCCGTCGGGGCCCCCGGTGCGGGCCCACGTGCCGCTCCGGTGGTCCAGGACGTACTGGTACGGGGTCGTCCTGCCCTTGTCGAGGACGGTGAAGCCCTGTCGGACGACCACGCCGTCCGGGTCCAGCTCCAGGAACTCCCCGCGGCGCGGGCCGCCGGGCAGCGTGCACTCGATCCGCACGCCGCCCGCCGGCTGCGCGGTGGCGTCCCAGTGCCGGACGGTGTTGCCCGCGGGGTCCTCCAGCCAGTGCGCGCCGTTCGGCTCGTCCGCGCTGGGCGCCCGCGTGACGAGGACGCGCCCGCCCGCCTCGTCCGGCAGCGGGGTGCCGTGGGCGGTCAGGGCGCCGGCCGCATCGTGGCGGGCGAAGGAACCGTGTGCCGCGGTGACCTGCCGGCCGCCGCCGGGCAGCGGGGTGACCTCCTGGACCAGTTCCCCGGTCGTGCCGTGGAACACCTGGTGGCCGTTGCCGGGCCGGGCGATCTCGATGTGGCCGTTCCCGTGGACCGTGACGGCCCGCTGGGCGTCCGGCGCGAACGCGTCGTCCAGCCAGCGCTGTCCCCCGCCCGCGGCGCGGTCCAGGTGGCCCGCCGGTACGCCGCCGCGGCCGGTGAGGCGCAGGCCGTCGCCGGCGAAGGCGCCGTCGGGGGCGAACGCCCGGTAGCCGGTGGCGTGGGTCACGCGGAAACCGCCGTTGCCCGGCAGTGCCTGGACCCGCTCGGGCAGGGCGGCGCCCGTGGCGTCGGTGAGCCGGTGGCCGTTGGCCGCGTCCGGGACGACGAAGCGGTCGCCGCGCGTACCGGCCACCGGGTCGGCGAGTGCCGTCCCGGTCTCGACGTGCCGGCCCTGGTCGTCGTGGAGCATGGACCGGCCCGTGGTGTCGTCGAACGTGCGGAGCCGGCCGCCGCCGACGTCCGTCACGCGCTCGGTGAGCGGCCGGCCCAGGCCGTCCGTGAGACGCAGCCCGCCGGCGCCGTCCGCGACCGCGACCCTGGCCCCGCGGACCCCGTCCGCCGGGTCCGCGAGGGCGGTCCCGGCGTCCTGCCGGCGGCCGTCCGGGGTGTACCGGGACGTCGCGCCGGTCCCGTCGTCGATGATCCGGAAACCGGCGTCCCCGGGAAGGACGGTGACGTCGCCGCGCTGCAGGACGCCGTGGGCGTTCGTCAGCGTGTGGGTGCCCGCACCGTCGCGGGCCAGGAACAGGTCACCGCGTCCGCCGTCCGCGCCGGTGAGCGACAGCCCGGTCTCCTGGAGCCGTCCGGCCCCGTCGTGGCGTACGGACGCACCACTGACGTCGTCCGTGATCCGGAAACCGGCGCCGTCCTCCAGGGGGGTCACCGTGCGGGGCACGTCGCGCCCCTGGACGTCGGTGACGCGGGTGGTGCCGTCCTCACGCACCAGCACGAGGTCTCCCTCGGCCGGCGTCCCGTCCGCCCCGCGCAGCCGCAGGCCCCCGTCGACGGGGTGGCCGCCGGTGCGGTGCCGCGTGGTCTCGCCGGTACGGGTGTCGGTGACGCGGACCGTCCCGTCCTCCAGCGGTTCCGCGAGGTGGTGCTCGGCGTCCGGGCCGGTGAGGCGGGTCGCCGCGGGGCGGCCGTGGCCGTTGAGATCGGTGTGCAGCCGCAGGCCGTTCGGGTCCCCGGCGGCGTTCCTGAGCGGTACTTCCTGGGCGGTCCTGATGCCCGACTCGTTGTACCGGACGACCGTGTCCGACGCGGTGTGCCGCACGTCGAACCCGCCGTCACGGAAGACGACCGTCCGGCCCTCGTCGGGCTCGAGCCCGCGACCGAGGACGCGGTGGGTCACGCTGCCGTCGTCGGCCGCGGTGCGCTCGATGACCAGTCCGTTGGCGCCCTCGACGCCGGAGTCGCTCAACTCGACCCGCGTGACGGTCCCCACGGGACCCTCGGGCAGGTCGCTCAGCTTCCCGGCACCGGGGGTCGCGCCGCGCCCGACGGCAGCCTGCTCATGGACGTCCCGGATCCGGGTCTCGACCTGGTGCGGGTCGATTCCCTGGTCCCGCAGGCCGTCGATCGCGGACGTGACCCGGTCGCGGGCCGCCAGCGTGTCGGAGCGCAGCAGCTCCTCGATCGTGCTGATCCCCTGCGACGTGCTCGCCTCCCCGTGCGGCAGGGCGTCCTCCGCGGTGCCGAGGTCCTGCCGGGCCCGGGTCAGATCGGCCCAGCCCTCCCGGCGCGGATCGCCCTCGCGGCCGAGGAGTTCCTCCACCCGGCGGTAGTCCTCGGCCCAGGGCACGTCGTCGGCGCCGCGCCCCGCGGCGGCCGGGGCGGGGGCCGGCGCTGCCGGAACGTCGCTCCCTGACAGCAGGCGCAGGGCGCCGGCCTGACGTTCGGTGCCGGTGAGCGCGTCCTGGAGGCGCACGCGGGTCGCCTGCGTGAGGTCGTCGCCCGCCAGGACGGCACGGACGCGGGTCGCCAGGTCGTCCAGGGCGGCCACGCCGCCGCCGTGGCCCGTACCGAACGCGGCGCGCTCCTGCAGCAACCGGTAGGCGCCGCTCTCGGCCCGCGCCTGGACCAGCGTGCGCTCGACGCCGGCGGCACCCGGTGCGCCACGGTGGGCGGTGAGGAAGTCGTCGGCGGCCGCGATCAGTTCGTCGAGCGCCGTGATCCGCCCGGCGAGGTCCGTTCCCTGCACGTCGTGCAGCTCGGCCAGCCGGCGTTCGACGGCGTCGATCGCCGTACCGGAGCCGGACGTCCGCGCCTTGAAGACGGCCGGGTCGAGCAGGTCGAGTTCGGCCGCGCCGCTGCCGCCGGGCGCGATCCCGTCGTCCGAGGCGGCGGGGAGGCGCGGCACGTGGACGTGGTCGTGGCTCGCGACCTGGCCGTGGATGAGGTCCAGGTACCGCGGGCGCAGTCCGCCCTGCGACAGGCCCTCCGGGGCGGCGTTGTGGTAGTTGCCCATCAGGCTGCCGTCGACCTCGGGCCGGTGCCCGGCCGTGGTGTCCCGGTACTCGTCCCGCAGACCCAGCTGATGACCCAACTCGTGCGCCAGATCCTGCTCCGTCGCATCGATCCGCCACTGATGCTGATTCATCGCACCACGCGAACCACCCACGTTCACATTCAGATGCGCGTCAGAGGCATTCCCCGTGACCCGCTCCAACGTGACGTGAAGAACACTCTCATCACGCAACACCGCACCAGGACGGTTGAAGACCCGCTCCACACCCGACACCGCACGATCCCACAACGCATCCACCTCAGACGGCGACAACCCCTCCGCCGCCAACCGCACCCGCACCGTCAGATCCGTGACCGACTGGTCGCCCAACTCGAACCGACGCACGTCATAACCAGCGCGGACCTCATACCGCGGAGCATGAGCGCCCCCACCCCGCGGCGTCGACACCGGATCCACCCACGAATGCTTCACCGTGTTCGGCGCCACCGCACCACGCGCAGCATCCCAACCCGCGTCCAGCCTCAGATCCACCCGCCCCGCACCCGCGGCATGCGTGAGGTCGTCGACCGACGACCCAGCCGGCCCGTCCACCGCCCGCGCCGAAACCTGAGAGTGGTTGTCGAGAACCGGGAACGACCTGTCCCCGCTCTCCCAGCGCACCGTCACGGTTTCCGTGGTGGAGCCGTTGACGACGGTGCGCCGCACGTCCCGCTGGAGCCGCTCGAGCGTGTCGAGCAGTTCGCCCGGCGGGAAACGCCTGTTGAGCGCGTCGAGCAGACTGTCCTTCGAGACCCCGAGCTCGTCCGCCAGGTTCTGGAGGTGACCGGGATTGTTCTTCCAGCCCGGCGTGGCGTTGCTCGGCCCCACGTGGACGGAGTTGTCCGCGGTCAGGATGGACGGACCGTGCAGGTCGATCAGGTCCTGGGCGGCCTTCGAACGCGCGGTCAGGTGGAAGTCGCTCCCCTTGATCGTGACGGACGACCCGCCCGCCACCCGCGTCTCATGACTCGAGGTGAGGACCACGTTCACATGGACGGCCACCTCCGCTTCCGTCCCACCGTCCACGACCTTGACCACGATCGGGCGGGAGATGAGGTTGTTGCCGCCGTTGTTGCGGGTCTTCACGCCGAACTCGAAGCCACCGAGCGTGCGACGCGGGTCCTCGGGCCTCCCACCGCCCCTGCCGATGACGACGTCCAGCACTCCGTCCCCGGTGAGCCGGGTGGCGGCCGGTGCGGCCGCCGAGACGGACTGCGGCAGGTGCTTGTTGATGCCGTCGACCAGGGCGTTCCGAGTGTCCATGGCCATACCGACCAACTGCTTGAAAGCGTCGTCGGAGCCCTTGGCGGCGTTGCGCACCGCCTTCCATTCCACGGACCGGGCGGTACCGAGTTCCTTCGCGTCCAGCTTCGCGAGGGTGGATATGCCGTCCGCCTTGATCTCGTGGAAGGCGATGGCGGCCAGGTTCTTCCCGGCGTTCGCGTCCTTCACGAGCACGTTCGGGTGGTGCAGCGTGAGGAAGTGCTCCATCTGCTCGGTCCAGGTCTTCCGGTTCGCATGGCTCTGCGTGAGACCCGTGAGGAGCGACTGCGGGTCATCGCCCACTGCCAGGGCGATGCGCTCGCCGTCGGTGACCAGGGCCAGGTCCGAGTCGAACACGACGGCCTGGTTCTCCCGCCCCTGCCACACGTGGCCGCGGTTCTTGACGAGGCTGTCGAGGAGACGCTCCCCCTCCCTGGCCTCGTAGCTGATGGCCTTTCCGGAGACCTCACCGAACCGGATGTCCTTCTCCAAGCCGAGGGAGTTGGCCGGGTCGACACGGACGAAGGTGTTGGGCTCGGGGAAGTAGACCGTGCGCGCGTCGGTCTTCGCCATCGCGTCCCGCACGGCCAGGTCGAGGTCGGCGGCGTTCTTCCCGACACCTTCGGGGAGGGTGTAACCGCCACTCACCATCTCCGGAGGAAGCCCGTTGTCGGCGCTCAGACGTTCGATCTTCGCGGCGGCGCGGTCGAAGAGCGGCTCGCCTCGGACGACCATGCTCTTGACGTCGGCGTCACCGACGTGCAGGTACACCTCGCCCTCGGCATTCAGTTTGACCTTGTTCAGCATGCCGCGGGTGAGATCGTCACGAATCACCGCCTCGCGGAGCGCGCCGTACGGGATCTCCTTCTGGGCGCCGGCCTCCACCAGCTTGGAGTTGGGCTGCTTCCAGGTGAAACCGGTGACGGAGACTTCGAAGTCGCCCTCCTTCTCCCACTGCTGGGCGAACTTCCGCACCGCGTCGGTGATCTCGGCTTCCTTGCCGACGCGTCCGTTCACGCCGATGACGAGACCGAGCCGTTCGCTGAGGGACTCCTTGCCGAACGCCGTCCCGTACGTCTTCGCCAGGGTGAGCAGATCGGTGTCCGCAGTCGCGATGACCGTGGCGACGAAACGGGTCCCCTCGCCGCCCTGGAGCGAGCCCTTGGCCGCACCGTCGTACTGGGCCACCGGATTCAACCGGTAGTTCTCGACGATGTCGCCGAAGCCCTCGCTGAAGCGCACGGCCTCCGTCCGCTGCGCGAACGACGCCGGCACGGGTCCCGGCTGCGAGCTGCCGCCCTTGTTCTTGCCCGGCGCGTGGGGGGCGATCCCGTCGACCGCGTCGACGCCGACGTGCGGCACGTGGACGTGGTCGTGGCTCGCGACCTGGCCGTGGATGAGGTCCAGGTACCGCGGGCGCAGCCCGCCCTGCGACAGGCCCTCCGGGGCGGCGTTGTGGTAGTTCCCCATCAGACTGCCGTCCACCTCGGGCCGGTGCCCCGCCGTGGTGTCCCGGTACTCGTCCCGCAGACCCAGCTGATGACCCAACTCGTGCGCCAGATCCTGCTCCGTCGCATCGATCCGCCACTGATGCTGATTCATCGCACCACGCGAACCACCCACGTTCACATTCAGATGCGCGTCAGACGCGTTCCCGGTGACCCGCTCCAACGTGACGTGCAGAACACTCTCATCACGCAACACCGCACCAGGACGGTTGAAGACCCGCTCCACACCCGACACCGCACGGTCCCACAACGCGTCCACCTCAGACGGCGACAACCCCTCCGCAGCCAGCCGCACCCGCACCGTCAGATCCGTGACCGACTGGTCGCCCAACTCGAACCGACGCACGTCATAACCCGCACGCACCTCATACCGCGGAGCATGAGCGCCCCCACCCCGCGGCGTCGACACCGGATCCACCCACGAATGCTTCACCGTGTTCGGAGCCACCGCACCACGCGCAGCATCCCAACCCGCGTCCAGCGTCAGATCCACCCGCCCCGCACCCGGAACCGCACCGTGGAAGAAGTCGTCCACCACACCGGCCGGTCCGTCCACCGCCCGCGCCGAGACACCGGCGGACTTGTCCTGCACCGGGAACGACTTGTCGCCCCGGAACTCCACCGTGATGACCTCGGAGGCGGAGGCATGGACGACGGCACGCTCCACGTCCCGCTGGAACAGGGCGACGGTGGCCGGCAGTTCGCCCGGCGGGAAACGGTTGTCGAGCGCCTTAATCAGGCTCTCCCTCGTGATGCCGAGCTCGTCCGCCAGGTTCTGCAGGTGACCGGCCCTGTTGTCCCAGCCGGCCTTGGCGTTGCCCGGCCCCACATGGATCGAGTTGTCCGCCGTCAGAGCGGAGGGTCCGTGCTTGTCGATCAGGTCCTGCGCGGCCTTCGAGCGCGCGGTGAGATGGAAGTCCGACCCGTTGAGCGTGACCGACGTCCCGTCGAGCCTCCCGCTCGGGGTGACCATCACATTGAGGTGGACGGCCACCTGGACCGACTTGTCCCCCTCGGTGACCGTCATCAGCACGGGCCGCGAGATGAGGTTCGTGCTCCCCGTGTCGCGGACCTTTCCGAACTCGAAGCCGGCGAGGGTGCGCCGGGAGCCGTCGACCGTGCCCGAACTCGTGATGCTGTCCAGGATCCGGACGGCGTCAGGAGTCAGCCGCCCGCCCGTACCGGCACCCGCGTGGGCGGCCGTGGACGTACTCGTACTCGCACTCGGGGCGGACGGGGAGACGGACTGCGGCAGGTGCGTGTTGATGCCGTCGACCAGGGCGTTCCGGGTGTCGACGGCCATGTCGAGCAATTGCTTGACGGCCGTCGGGAATTCGCCGGCCACCTTCAGGAGCGCTCCCGCCTCCGTGGGCAGTGCCTTGCCGAGTTCCTTCCGGGTCATCGTCAGGAGGCGGGTGCTGCCGTCCACCTCGATCCCGTGGAAGGCGATGGCGGACAGGTTCCGCCCCACATTCGGGTCCTTGGCCAGGACATCCGGGTGGTGCAGCTTGATGTAGCGCTCGATCTGCTCGGTCCAGGTCTTCGAGTTCGCGTGGCTCTGGGTCAGCCCGCTGAGGATCGCCCGCGGGTCGTCCCCGACCTCCTTGGCGATCCGCTCCCCGTCGGTGACGAGGGCGAGGCGCGAGTCGAAGACGAAGCCCTGGTTCTCCCGGCCCCGCCATTGGAAACCACGGTTCTTGAGGGAGCTGTCGAGGAGCCGCTCGCCCTCCCTGGCCTCGTAACTGACGAATCGGTCGGAGACCTCGCCGAACCGGATGTCCTTCTCGAGGCCGAGGGAGTTTTCCGGGTCGACGCGGACGAAGGTGTTGGGCTCGGGGAAGTAGATCGCCCGCGTGTCGGTCTTCGCCATCGCGTCGCGCACGGCGAGGTCCAGGTCGGCGGCGTTCTTCGCGACGCCCTCGGGCAGGGTGTAACCACCGCTCACCATCTCGGGAGCGGACCCGTTCCGGCCGGCCAGGGTCTCGATCTTCGCGGCGGCACGGTCGAAGAGCGGCTTCCCGTCGATGACCATGCTCTTGACGTCGGCGTCACCGACGTGCAGGTACACCTCGCCCTTGGCGTTCAGCTTCAGCCTGTCGAGCATGCCCCGGGTGAGGTCGTCGCGGACGACTGCCTCGCGGAGTGCGCCGTACGGGACCATCTTCTGGCCACCGTCCTTCAGCAACTGGGGGTTCGGCTGCTCCCAGGTGAAACCGCTGACCGAAACCGAGAAGTCGCCCTCCTTCTCCCACTGCTGGGCGAACTTCCGCACCGTGTCGACGATGTCGGCTTCCTTGCCGACGCGCCCGTTCACGCCGATGACGAGACCGAGCCGCTCGCCGAGGGACTCCTTGCCGAACGCCGTCCCGTACGTCTTCGCCAGGGTGAGCAGATCAATGTCCGCAGTCGCGATGACCGTTGCGACGAAGCGGGTCCCCTCACCGCCCTGGAGCGAGCCCTTGGCCGCACCGTCGTACTGGGCCACCGGATTCAACCGGTAGTGGCTCGCGATGTCGCCGAAGCCATCGGTGAAGCGCACGGCGTCGGTCTGCCGCGTGAAGGTGGACGGGACGGCCGCCGACTGCGACGTGCTCGGCTTGGCCTTGTTCTTGCCCGGCGCGTGGGGGGCGATCCCGTCGACCGGGTCGACGCCGACGTGCGGCACGTGGACGTGCTCGTGACTGACCACCTGGCCGTGGATGAGGTCCAGGTAGCGGGGGCGCAGCCCGCCCTGGGACAGGCCCTCCGGGGCGGCGTTGTGGTAGTTGCCCATGAGACTGCCGTCGACCTCGGGCCGGTGCCCGGCCGTGGTGTCCCGGTACTCGTCCCGCAGACCCAGCTGATGACCCAACTCGTGCGCCAGATCCTGCTCCGTCGCATCGATCCGCCACTGATGCTGATTCATCGCACCACGCGAACCACCCACGTTCACGGTCAGATGCGCGTCAGAGGCATTCCCCGTGACCCGCTCCAACGTGACGTGCAGAACACTCTCATCACGCAACACCGCACCAGGACGGTTGAAGACCCGCTCCACACCGCTCACCGCACGGTCCCACAGCGCGTCCACCTGAGACGGCGACAACCCGTCCGCAGCCAGCCGCACCCGCACCGTCAGATCCGTGACCTGACGCCCACCGAGCTCGAACCGACGCACGTCATAACCCGCACGCACCTCATACCGCGGAGCATGAGCACCACCACCCCGCGGCGTCGACACCGGATCCACCCACGAATGCTTCACCGTGTTCGGAGCCACCGCACCACGCGCAGCATCCCAACCCGCGTCCAGCGTCAGATCCACCCGCCCCGCACCCGGAACCGCACCGTGCAGGACGTCGCCCGCACCACCGGACAGGCCGGTGACGGCGGGGGCCGACACGCCCCCGGAGTCCCCCCGGACGGGGAACGACTTGTCACCCTGGAAGTGGACCCGCACGTCCTCCGCGCCGGAGCCGTGGACGACGGCGCGCTCCACGTCGTCCTGGAAGCGGTGGATCGTCTCGACCAGTCCACTCGGCGGGAACCGGTTGTCGAGTGCCTCGATGAGCTTCTGTTCCGAGACGCCGAGGGACTGCGCGAGGTTCCTGGTGTTGCCCGGCCTGCTGTTCCAGCCGGTCTTGGCGTTGCTGGGCCCCACGTGGATGGACTTCGACGCGGTGTCGCTGGACGGGCCGTGCAGGTCGATCAGGTTCTGGTCGGTGTGCGGTCGCGCGGTGAGGTGGAACTTGCTCCCGGTGATCGTGACTTCCGTGGTGTTCGCGAGCTTCCCGCCCGTCACCGTCACGTCGGCCTCGTTGCCCGAGCTGAGCATCACGTTCAGGTGGACGGCCACGTCCGCTTCCGTGCCGCCGTCCTTGACGGTGACCACGACCGGCCGTGACACGAGGTTCTTGCCGTCGTTGCTGCGGGTGCCCGCGCCGAACTCGAAACCGCCGAGGGTGCGGCGTTCGTCGCCGTTGCGGCCGCCCGTGCCGACGACGACGTTCAGGATCTGGTCGTCGGTCAGTTTCGCGGTGCCCCCGGAGGCGGCCGGTGCCGCAGGGGAGACGAACGAGGCGTCGCCGGACCGCTCGACGCGCGCGGCCGTGTCCGTGAAGAGGTCCGCCCTGGGCACGCCGTCCTCGTCGAGGAGCGAGGCCGCCAAGCGGAGGTCCGCGTAGTTCTCGTGCAGTTCGTCGGCCGCGGAGCCGGGCTTGCCGCCGCCGGGGGCCGGAGGCGTGCCGGGGGTGCCGGGGTGGCTGCTCGCCGTGCCGGGCCCGTGCGCGGGCGAGGGCCCGGGAGCTCCGGTGCCGCCCGGGTGGGCGCCGCCGGAGGCGGGCGGTGCCGGGGGCGCGGGGTGCACTCCGGAGCCGGAGGCCGCGCCGGGACGCGCGTTGTGGACCTCGACCGTGAAGGACAGCCCCTTGTCCTTGGCGAACTGCTCGAGCTGCAGCTTCCGCGCCTGGAGGGCCGGGTCGAAACCGTCGTCCACGAGCACGACGCGGTCCAGGTCGTCCCACTTCACGCCGCCGTGGAGCTGGGCCTCGAAGTACCTGCCCAGCCGGCGTTCCAGCGTTCCGGCGTCGCGGAAGCCGCGGAACGCGTCGTCGAACTGGAAGTCGGTCGCCTCGGCGAAGGCCAGCCGCACCAGGGGCTCGGGACCGTGGTTGAGGAGCGGCAGCATGTTGCCCCGGCCGGTGACGCTGCGGGCACCCTCGACGCCCTCGATGAAGCTGTCGGCGGGGGTGAACGTGGCCCGTTCCATCAGGTTGGGCTTGAGGTGGAAGACCGCCTGCCCGTACATCTTCACACCGCCGGGACGGTACTTGGAGGTGAGGGCCGCGTAGTTGGGGAGGTCCGTGAGGTCGGCCGCGGTCGGGGCGAAGGACTTGCCGCCCTGGCCCGGGTAGATCCCGGAGGCGTCCGTCGTCCGCTTCACGGAGGCCGGCAGGCCGAGGGCCTCCTCCGTGTTGCCACGCGTGACGTAGTACCCGGCGCCGGCGTTGTCGACCTCCCATGCGTTGCGGAGCAGCTGCTGGTCGGCGGTCATCGCGTCCAGCAGCGTCCCGCCGCCCGGCACCTGGTTGCCGAGCTTGAGGTTCACCGTGAGCGAGAGCTCGTCCTGAAGGTGCCGGTGGACCTTCGCGATGAGCTCACCGGCGTCCGCCCCGTCGAGCCGGTAGCCCTTCGCCCAGTCCCAGTCGCCGCCGCGCAGCTTGGTGGTCAGGGCGTCCGTGTCCGCCGCGAGCGTGCGCAGCGCCCGCCGCTCGGCCATCACGATCGCCGAGAGCTGCGGCATGCTCAGGTCGCGCAGTTCCGTGCGGCCCTCCAGGGCGTGGAACAGCGCGACGTTCTCCAGGAACGACTCCTGCTGCTGCGTCAGCACACGCGTCAGGTCGTCGTTGTGCTCCGCGCCGGCCAGGCCCTTGGTCAGCACGTCCTGGTGCGCCTTGAGGTCACCCTCGTACGCCTCCTTGCCGTTGCCCTTGGGCCGGCCGTAGGCGGACTGCGGGTCGTCCAGCCAGTGGGCCACCGTCAGGTCCTGGCCGCTGGGCACGAGGGCATGGCTGAGCTTGCCGCCCTCCAGCGGCGTCACGACGTGGGTCGCCGACGGGACGTGGTCGACGGACTGCACGACGCCCTCGGGCGCCGGCGGGACCGCGTCGCCGCGGCCCTTGAGGTGCAGCAGCGAGCGCAGGCCCTCCGGCAGGCGCGGCGCGCCGCCGCCGAGACCGTGGCCGGCGTAGGACTGCACCTCGGGGAGCGGCGCTCCGCCGGTGAGTTCGTCCCAGTGGGCCTCCGCCTGGGTCAGCGCGGCTTCGGCCTGCCGGACCTGTTCCCACGACT
This sequence comes from Streptomyces sp. NPDC005722, assembly GCF_040630935.1. NCBI lineage: Bacteria > Bacillati > Actinomycetota > Actinomycetes > Kitasatosporales > Streptomycetaceae > Streptomyces > Streptomyces sp. NPDC005722. The sequence continues at coordinate 5,928 of NZ_JBEXYN010000014.1, read as the reverse complement.
CGAGGTAGCGGACGCCGTCGACCTCGGCGGAGGTGCCGACGCCGTCGGTGTAGCGCGTCTGCAGGTCGTCGCGGATCGTGCGGGCGTTGATCAGGTCGCGGCGGGCGTCGGTGATGGCCGCCGCCGCGTCGATCTCCGACAGGTCGTCCCCGAAGTCCCCGCGGACGCCGTCGTGGTCCGGCCGGGCGCCGGAGGAGCCGGCGACGTCGGCCGGCGCCTTGCCCTTGCCCTTGTCCACGGCCGGGGTGTGCGGCTCCGCGCCGGTGCCGACGTGGACGTCGCCGCCGGCGCCGGGGTGCACGGGTGACGGGGGACCGGAGGGCAGGTCGTCGAGCGAGTGCCGGAACAGGCCCATGTCCTGCAGCATGTCGTCGATCTCGGCGAACATGTGCTGCACGTCGGAGGCGTACTGCACCGGGGACTGCGGCGGCAGGTGTCCCGCGGAGTCGCCCGCGCCCGAACCGCCGGGGCTCGGCGCCGGCTCCGGCACGCTGTCCACGGAGCCCCGGCCGGCGCCCGGGAGGGAGTCGCCGGTGACGGACCCGGTCACCGAGGGGCCCGGCAGGTCGGACAGCCCGGGGCGGAGCGTGCCGTACGCCTCGCCCAGCTGCCGCGACAGCAGGCGTCCCGCGTCCTCGCCGGAGGTGAGGATCGTATGGGTGATCATCTTCTCGAACTGGTCGAGGATCAGCAGGCGTTCCTTCTGCGGAGCCGTCGCCAGGTTGCCGTCGATCAGGGGGCGCTGGTGGTCGAAGAGCACGAAGTGCTTCGCCTGGTCGGTGGCGCCCTCGAACCGGACCTGGTCGCTGAGCCGCCAGTCCTCCACCTCGCCGAAGGCGTTCTGGTACCTGATGGTGTCGTCGGCGGTCAGCTTGGCCACGGGCGACGTGCCGTCCGCCCAGTGCCAGGCCCCGTCACGGCGCAGCATGGTGTCGACCAGGCGGTACGGGGCCGCCACCCACAGGTCAGCCACGGACTTCCCGAGCGCGGCGGAGACGAAGCCCTCGGCGAACCGGACGCAGTTGTAGCGGAACAGGTCGTACACGGCGCCGGAGTTGGCCATCGCGTAGCGGTACGCCTCGAACAGCTGCTCCGCGGTGATCCGGTAGGTGCCCAGCACGCGGACGTGCCCGGAGAGGAGGTACTCGGCGTCGTTGACGATGGCGCCCGGGTTGCCGAAGAGGTTCCCGTCCTCGGGGTAGAAGCCGATCGTGAGCGGCTTGCGCTCGCCCGGCAGCATCACGGAGACCATGGCGTGGCCCACGTCGTCGGAGAACTCGCGCCAGGTCCGGCCTCCGGGGCTGGCCACGAGGGCGACCTCGATGTCCGCCGTGGGGTTGTCGAGGGCCCGTTCGATGTGCTGCCGCAGCGGGCGGATGAGGTCCACGAACTCCGAGAAGCCGTCCAGGTCCTCGGTGCCGTGCTCGCCGACCGGGGACCCGGGGACCGAGTCGTCGTCGAAGTCGAAGCGCGAACCCAGCGGTGCCCCGGTGTCGTCCGGGAGCACGTCGTCGAGCCCGTCGAGCAGGCCGCTCGCCGGCCGCGGCGGCCTCGGCGGGGCCGGCGGTGCGTGGTGCCCGCCCGGGGTGGGCGCGTCGTGCGTGTGGTCGCCGTCCCTGACGCCGCCGGGGAGGTGGCCGCGTTCCGGGCCGGCGAGGTGGACGGCGAGCTGGTCGGCCTGGGCGCGGATGTCGACCTTGGTGAAGGCGGCGCCGCGGAGGTCCTCCAGCACCTGGCGGGCGGCGGTGACGGCCTCCACCGTGACCGTGCCCGACCCCATCTTGCCCAGTTTCAGGTTGACCTCGTGGAGCAGGTCCGCCTCGCGCGAGAGCACGTGACCGCCGCCCGACGCCGAGGGCCGGACCGGTACCGGGTCCTGACGCAGCGGCACCGCGACGTGCCCGTCGCCGGTGACGGCCACCTTGTCGTGCGTGCCCGGGGCGACGACGACGTCGTCGGTGCTCTTCGCGGGCGCGCCGGCGAAGGCGTGGCCCGCGTCGGTGTCCACGGTCCTCCCGGCTCCGGGTGTGCCGGCGAAGGCGGGCCCGTCGACCGGCCGGACGCCCCGGCCGTCGTCGAGGAGGTCGAAGGCGGAGCGGGCCGCGTCCTTGGGCGCGATCCCGTGCACGCCGGCCTTGGGCGCACCGGGAGCGGGAACGCCGTGCGCGGAGGGGCCGGGCACGGTGTCGGTGACCACGGAACCGGGGCGGCCGCCGCCGGCCGGGCGCACGATCTCGTCGAGGGTCAGATGGGCCTGGTTCGCGCGGGCGGCGCCGGCGAGGTTGTCGTCGAGGGAGGACCCGAGGTGGGTGGGCACCGGGTTGTTGGGCGTCCCCTTGGAGCCGCCGGCCAGCACGTCGAACGCGGACCCCCCGGCGCTGGTGCCGCTCTGGTGCCCGGGGACCCCGGTGAGGGGGCCGTGGGCGCCGGTCGTTCCGCCCGGGGCGGTCAGCAGGTCGTGCACCCCGGCACCGCTCGGCGGCGCCTGGACGCCGGTCAGCGCGGTGTGGGCGGCGCCCGTCCCGGCGCCCGGGGCACCGGGGGCGGCGAGCAGGTCGTGGACCGCCGTGGTGCCCGGGGCGGGCGCGGGCACGCCGGTGAGGGCGGTGTGCAGGGCGTTGGTCCCGCCGGGCGGTGCCGTCAGCACGCCGATCGTGCCCTGGGAGAGCAGGCTGCCGTTGCCGTGCGCGGCGAGGGCGGTGATGTCCACGCCTTCGTGCACGGCCGGGGTTCCCGCCGAGCCCGGCACGTACAGGCCGGAGGAGTGCGTCACGTGGCCGCCCGGGGCCGCCGCGCTCACGCCGAGTCCCTCGCTCATCTGGCCGGGCGTCACGCCGAAGGCGTCGATCTTCATCCCGCTCAGCTGCGTACCGGCGATGTCGACCACGTCGTCCATGTGCCGGACGGCCCGGAAGCCCGCCGTCGAACCGTCGACCAGCGAGGTCGCCCCGTGCACCGAGACCGGGTTGAGCGTGCCGACCCGCAGCCCGCTCAGGTCGACGGTGTCGATCGGCGCCACGGAGAAGGAGGCGGGGCGGATGGACGTGTGGGTGTCGGCGAAGTTGCCGAAGCGAACGTCCGCCAGGTCCACCCGGGCCACGTTGATGTCGGCGTGCGCGACGTCGAAGTGCGGGGTCGCGCCGTGCGGGCCGATCGGGACGGCGCTCGCGGTGTGCGCCGCCGTGCCGCCCACCGGCAGGTCCCAGACGCCCCGGCCCATGACGCCGCGGTCCCAGAAGCCCATGCGCAGGGCGCCCTTCAGCCCGTACTCCGCGATGTCGGTGTGCGTCACGGGCAGGAGCAGGCGCGTCCACTTGCCGCCGGCCATCTGGCTGCTCCAGGTCTCCTGCGCGAAGAGCTGGAAGTTCTTCCACGCGCCCGGGGCGCCGGCCCGCACCGCGGTCGTCCAGCCGCGCACCACCACGGGGATGGAGCGGACGCCCTGGATGACGACGAGCCCGCCCTTGACGAACACCGACCCGCCGAGCGCGGGCAGGTTGTGGAAGTTCTGCATGACCCACAGGCCGCCCTGGCGCACCCAGGTGAGGCTCATCCGCGCGACGTCCCGGAGGCCGGTGAAGACGGTGGCGAACCGGAACCCGCTGATGATGTCCCGCAGGGACAGGATGCTGCCTCGGCCCCACTGGATGCCGGCGGTGACACCGCCCTTGATGAGCTTGCCGATGCTGAAGATCGGCAGCGCCTTGGTGGTGGGGGCGATGATGCCGAGACCGGCCAGGAACAGGTCGAGGAAGCCGATGTCCCCGCGGGCGAAGTCGATGGCCGCCTTGACGAACAGCGTCATGTTGACGCCGAACGCGAGCAGGGCGATCGGACCGCCGAAGATCAGCGCCGGCACGATGAGGATGATCGCCAGGATCTGGAACATCTCCCAGAAGACCTGGCAGTCCGAGATCGGCAGCCGGATGTCGGAGGCCTTGTTGATCACGCCGGCGACGGTGCTGCCGTGCTCACCGAGTTCCGCACCCGCGCTCTCGGCGGTGTGCCGGTGCACCTCCAGCTGCGGGTCGTCCTGCGGCAGGCCGCGGGCGGCCGACAGGGCGCCGTCGGCCTTGCCCTGGGCCTCCTCGACCCAGTTCGCCCAGTCGCCCAGGGTGCGGGAGACCTCCTCGAAGGAGTTGGCCACGTCGTTGATGTGGTTGCGCAGCCGGTCGTCGATCTTGCCGCGCAGGGCGTCCGCGGTCTGCCCGGCGAAGACGCTGCTGTCGGCGGTGTTCATCACCTGGTCGATGGCCGTCGCGATGAACCTCGCCTGCGAACCGATCGTGGACAGGTCCGTGACCAGCTGACGGATCTGGACCGGGTCCCCGGGGGTCGGGTCCCCGTGCAGACCGACCACGTTCCAGTCGCTCGGGCGAGGCATGTGGGGGATCCCTCCCAGTTCGGAGCGGAGGAGCCCGGCGGAGCTCTCCACGTGGACCACGCGCGAGGCTCACGCGTGGTTCATGTGACCTGCGTCAAACCTGCGCGCGGCGGTGAACCGGCGGGGGGCGTGGTGCGTGGTCGAGGTGACCGGATTCTCCAAGGGCCGTCCGGAGGTCCCCCGTGCCCGAGATCAAAATCGACTACGACGTCCTCAACGACGCCAAGCAGCGCCTGGAAGCCCTGGCGGGCGAGATCGACCCGCTCATCAAGAAGGGCATCTTCGGGCGGCTGAGCTCGGGCTACGGCGAGGCGCAGGCGGTCCTCGGCCATGAGGCCGTGGCCACCGCGATGTCCACCTTCCACACGAACGCCACCAGCACGATGGGGCGCGCGGACAAGGGCATCAAGGAGCTCGCCGCGGCCTTCGGTTCCGTGGGCGAGGCGTTCCGGGAGTTCGACTCCGAGCTGGGCGCCCAGATCGGTGTGATGAGCGCCAACCTGCACGTGCAGAACTGGAAGCAGCAGAAGGCCCAGTGGGAGTACAAGCAGCAGCACCTGAAGGAGTGCGAGGGGCCCGGCGAGCTGCCGGACTTCTGCTCCGCCACGGACCCCGGTGACACCCCGCCCGACTTCCACCTGGACACCAACCGCGGTCACATCGACTCGCACGTGGAGGTCGACGCGGACGGCAAGGTCACCAAGGAGGTGACCACCGTCGAGTACGACGGCAAGAAGTACACCTCCACCACCAACTACAACGGCGACAGCTACACGACGGACACCACGTACCCGGACGGCAGCACCGCCCACACGGTGGCCAACATCAACGGCGACGGCAGCGGCACCATGACCGTCACCAACAGCGACGGCGGTCACACCGAGTACACGCGCGGCCCCAAGGGCTCCGACGGCAAGTCTTCGGAGTGGACGTACTCCGGCGGCGACAAGCCCGGTGAGGACCCCGACGACCCGAAGAACCCGAACAACCCGGACACTCATCCGCAGAACCCGGGTACCCACGGCGGAACCAACCCCAAGATCGCCTGATCGGGAGCACCCCCCACAGGCTCATCAGAACAGAAAGGCGATGCAATGCCTGCGATTCACATCGTTCCCGAGGACGTCCGGCAGCGGGCGGCGGCGCACGCGTCCACCTGCACCGAGTGGATGGCCCGGCTCGAGGGCCTGAAGGGCCAGGTCGAGAGCATGCTCAACGACGAGCTGGTGCTGCCCCAGGCCAGCGGGGCCATCCGTGACGCCTACCAGCAGTTCACCGGCAGCCTCACCCAGGCCATCCACGGCCTGGAGAACTTCGGCGAGGCCTTCACCTCGATCGCCAAGGGCGCCGAGGACTTCGACACCCAGGTCGCGAGCAACTTCAAGAAGTAGCGGCCGCACGCGAAGGGCCGGGCGGGACATCGTTCCCCGCCCGGCCCTTCGTCGTGTCCGGGGCCCGCGCCGTGGGGGGGGGGGGGGCGGGGGGGCCGCGCCCGGGGCGGCGAGGCCCTCGGCGGACCGCCCGGGCCCCAGCGCGGGCCGGAG
>NZ_JBEXYN010000013.1:136504-212114 GCF_040630935.1 Streptomyces sp. NPDC005722 | reverse complement strand
CCGGCGCCTGAACCCCAGCCGCCCACCCACCCGCAGACTGCCGACCGGCCCCGGACCGCCACCCTCCCACCCGCAGCCCGCCGCTGTGCGCCCGAAGGGCGCGAGACGGCGCGACAGCCGAGCAACCGGCGCGGCACCCACCGGGCACCCCCGACCGGACCGCCGCTCAGCCCTCGGCGATGACCACCGCGGACGCGACCCCCGCGTCGTGGCTGAGGGAGACGTGGAACGATCGCACCCCCAGTTGCTCCGCCCGCGCCGCCACCGTCCCCCGGACGAGGAGCCGCGGCTGCCCCGAATCCTCCGTGACGACCTCCGCGTCCGCCCAGTGGAGCCCCCCGGGGGCTCCCAGCGCCTTCGCCACCGCCTCCTTCGCGGCGAACCGCGCCGCGAGGGAGGCGCCGCCCCGGCGGGCCCCACTGGGAAGGTGGAGCTCGCCGGGGAGGAAGAGCCGCTCGGCCAGGCCGGGCGTGCGCTCCAGGGACTGCTCGAAGCGCTCGATCTCGGCGACGTCGATGCCCACCCCGATGATCACGGCGCGGTCACTCGACCGTGACGGACTTCGCGAGGTTCCGCGGCTGGTCGACCTCGTTGCCGCGGGCCGTGGCCAGCTCGCAGGCGAAGACCTGCAGCGGCACCGTCGCGACCAGCGGCTGCAGCAGCGTGGGGGTCTGCGGCACCCGCACCAGGTGGTCGGCGTAGGGGACGACGGACTCGTCGCCCTCCTCCGCGATGACGATGGTGCGCGCACCGCGGGCCCGGATCTCCTGGATGTTGGAGACGATCTTGTCGTGCAGCACCGAGCGCCCGCGCGGCGACGGCACGACCACGACGACCGGGAGGTCCTCCTCGATCAGCGCGATGGGGCCGTGCTTGAGCTCGCCGGCGGCGAACCCCTCGGCATGCATGTAGGCGAGCTCCTTGAGCTTGAGCGCGCCCTCCAGGGCCACGGGGTAGCCGACGTGGCGGCCGAGGAAGAGGACGGTGTTCTTGTCCTTGAGGGAGCGGGCGAGTTCGCGGACCGGCTCCATGGTCTCCAGGACCTGCTCGACCTGGCGGGAGATCTGGGAGAGCTCGCGGATGACGGCGACGATCTCGTCCCCCCACTTCGTGCCGCGCACCTGGCCCAGGTAGAGGGCGACGAGGTAGCAGGCGACGACCTGGGTGAGGAACGCCTTGGTGGAGGCGACGGCGACCTCGGGGCCGGCGTGCGTGTAGAGCACCGCGTCGGACTCGCGCGGGATGGTGGAGCCGTTGGTGTTGCAGATGGCCAGCACCTTGGAGCCCTGCTCGCGGGCGTGCCGCAGGGCCATGAGGGTGTCCATGGTCTCGCCGGACTGGCTGATGGCGACTACCAGCGTGCGGGGGGCCAGGATCGGGTCGCGGTAGCGGAACTCGCTGGCGAGCTCGACCTCGCAGGGGATGCGGGTCCAGTGCTCGATCGCGTACTTGGCGATCATGCCCGCGTGGAACGCGGTGCCGCAGGCAACGATGACGATCTTGTCGACCTCGCGCAGCACGGAAGTGGGGATGCGGACCTCGTCGAGGGTCAGCAGGCCGCTCGCGTCGATCCGGCCCAGCAGCGTGTCGGCGACGGCCTTGGGCTGCTCGGCGATCTCCTTGAGCATGAAGTAGTCGTAGCCGCCCTTCTCGGCGGCGGAGGCGTCCCAGTCGATGTGGTACGGCCGGACGTCGGCGGGCTTGCCCTCGAAGTCGGTGACGGTGACGCCCTCCCGGCGCAGCTCGACGACCTGGTCCTGGCCGAGCTCGATCGCGTCGCGGGTGTACGCGATGAAGGCCGCGACGTCGGAGGCGAGGAAGTTCTCGCCGTCGCCGACGCCCACGACGAGCGGGGAGTTGCGGCGGGCGCCGACCACGACATCCGGCTCGTCGGCGTGCACGGCCACCAGGGTGAAGGCGCCGTCGAGGCGGCCGCAGACCTGGCGCATGGCCTCGGCGAGGTCGCCGGTGGAGGAGTAGGCCTCGGCGAGGAGGTGGGAGACGACCTCGGTGTCGGTCTCGGAGAGCAGGTCGTGGCCGCGCTCGGAGAGTTCGGCGCGCAGGGCGGCGAAGTTCTCGATGATGCCGTTGTGGACGACGGCGACCCGGCCCGCGTTGTCCAGGTGCGGGTGCGCGTTGGCGTCCGTGGGGGCGCCGTGGGTGGCCCACCGGGTGTGCCCGAGGCCGGCGGGGCCGGTCGGCAGCGGGCGCTCGTCCAGCAGCTTCTCCAGGTTGGCGAGCTTGCCGGCCTTCTTGGCCGCGGCCAGGCCGCCGTCGGCGAGGACGGCCACGCCCGCCGAGTCGTACCCCCGGTACTCCAGTCGCTTCAGACCCGTGATGACGACGTCGAGGGCGGACTGGCCGCCCACGTATCCAACGATTCCGCACATGAGGAGAACTCTAGGCGGCGAACGGCGGGCGTCGAGCCCGACGACGGGAGGCGCAGTTCCCCGGACAGGGACGGTCCGGGGCACCGCGGCGGAGAGTTCAGCTGTGCTCGGTCGGCGCGCGTCACCAGCGGTACGAAGACCACCGCGATCCCCGCAGCCCACAGCGGTGACCACATGACGGGTCCGGCGACCGCACCGGAGCCGGTCGTCAGCCCCCGTACGGCGTCGGCCAGGCGGGTGACCGGAATTGACGTCCCCCACGCGCGGAGCCAGCAGGGCATGGCATTGGCCCTCACGAAGGCGCCGGAGGTGAAGGTGAGCGGCATGACCAGCACGAAGCGGAAGGTCATCGCCTGCTCGGGCGCGGTGACGGCACCCGGCCCGGGCGACCCCGGCGTGAGGGCCGTTCACCCCGGCGCAACAATGAATCCGTGCCGCCGACGATTTCACCCAACCCACCCCGCCGCCGCGCCGAGCCCACGCCGTACGTCGACCTGACGCGGGCCGAGTGGAGCGCGCTGCGCGACCGCACGCCGCTGCCGCTCACCGCGGAGGAGGTCGAGCGGCTGCGCGGCCTCGGCGACGTCATCGACCTCGACGAGGTGATCGACGTCTACCTGCCGCTGTCGCGACTGCTCAACCTCTACGTCGGCGCCACCCACGGCCTGCGCGGCGCGGTCAACACCTTCCTCGACGACACCGGGGAGGGCCGCTCGCAGGCCGGCACCCCCTTCGTCATCGGCGTCGCCGGCAGCGTCGCGGTCGGCAAGTCGACCACGGCGCGCATCCTGCAGGCGCTCCTCGCCCGCTGGCCCGAGCACCCGCGGGTGGAGCTGGTCACCACCGACGGCTTCCTGCTGCCCAAGGCCGAGCTCCAGCGCCGCGGGCTGATGTCCCGCAAGGGCTTCCCCGAGTCGTACGACCGGCGCGCGCTGACCCGCTTCGTGGCCGACGTGAAGGCCGGCAAGGACGAGGTGCGCGCACCCGTCTACTCGCACCTGATCTACGACATCGTGCCGGACGAGGAGCTGGTGGTCCGGCGGCCGGACATCCTCATCGTGGAGGGCCTGAACGTCCTGCAGCCCGCGCTGCCTGGCAAGGACGGCCGCACCCGGGTCGCGCTCGCCGACTACTTCGACTTCAGCGTGTACGTGGACGCGCGCACCGAGGACATCGAGCAGTGGTACCTGGCGCGCTTCCGCGAGCTGCGCGAGACCGCCTTCCAGAACCCGCTGTCGTACTTCCACCGCTACACCGAGGTCTCCGAGGAGGAGGCCATGGAGTACGGCCGCCACACCTGGCGCGAGATCAACCAGCCCAACCTGCTGGAGAACGTGCTCCCCACCCGCGGCCGGGCCACCCTGGTCCTGCGCAAGGGCCCCGACCACAAGGTGCAGAAGCTCTCCCTGCGCAAGCTGTAGTGCGCCGGCCGGGGGGTAGCCTGCCCCGCATGCTGCATCTTCGGATGATCGTCCCGCAGGGGAGCACCGACGAGGTCCTCTCCCTCGTCGAGGGAACCGTCGGCGCCACCCACGTCGCGGTGCTGCCCGGCGCGGCCCGCAACCCACGCGGGGACATCGTCATGTGCGACGTCGCGCGCGAGGCGGGTGACGAACTGCTGCGGGCCCTGCGGCGCATGGGTGTCGCCGATACGGGCTCCATCGCGGTGCAGCACATCGACCTGTCACTGTCGAACAGCGCGGACAGGGCCGAGGAGGAGGCGCCCGGTGAGGGCGCGGACGCCGTGCTGTGGGAGTCACTGACCGACGCCACCCACGAGGAGTCCACCCTCACCGTCACCTATCTGGCGTTCCTGGCCCTGGCGACGATGCTGGCAGCCTGCGGGGTGATGCTGGACAGCGCGATCCTGATCGTCGGCGCGATGGTGGTGGGCCCGGAGTTCGGGCCGCTGGCCGGCGTGTGCACCGGCCTGGTCCAGCGCCGCGGACGGCTGGCCCGGCGCTCGCTGGTGGCGCTGGTGGTGGGCTTCCCGGTGGCGATGGTGCTCACCGGCGGTTTCAACTACCTGATGGACGTCCTCGGCGTCTTCAGCGTGGACGACTTCACGGCGCCGCATCCGTCGACCGCTTTCATCTGGCAGCCGGACGCCAGTTCCTTCGTGGTGGCCTTCCTCGCCGGGATCGCCGGGATCCTCTCGCTGACGTCCGCCAAGTCCGGTGCGTTGGTCGGGGTGGCGATCTCGGTGACCACCGTCCCGGCCGCCGCCAACGCCGCCCTCGCGCTGTCCTACGGCGACTACCGCGAGCTGTGGGGCTCCTCGGCTCAACTGGGCGTCAACCTGGCGGGCATCGTCATCGCGGGCGTCCTGACGCTGCTCGCCCAGAAGGGCTTCTGGGCGATGCAGCGCAGGCGGCGTTCGGTGTCGCGCGCTTCCTAGCCGGCCGGGCCGTGCCGGTCTAGCCGAGCGCGGACTTCACGGCGTCGGCGAGCCGGCCGGCCACGGAGCGGGCGTGGTCGATGTCGGCGGCCTCGACCATGACGCGGACCACCGGCTCGGTACCGGAGGAGCGCAGCAGCACCCGGCCGGTGGTGCCGAGCTCGGCCTCCGCCTCGGCCACGGCCGCGGACAGCTCGGTGGAGGACTCGACGCGGCTCTTGTCCACGTCCCGGACGTTGACCAGGACCTGCGGCAGCCGCTCCATGACGGCCGCCAGCTCGGTCAGCGAACGCCCGGTGGAGGCGATCCTGGCGGCCAGCATGAGGCCGGTGAGGGTGCCGTCGCCCGTGGTGGCGTGGTCGAGGATGATCACGTGGCCGGACTGCTCGCCGCCGAGCGCGTAGCCGTGCTCCTTCATCGACTCCAGCACGTACCGGTCGCCGACGGCGGTCTGTACGAGGTCGAGGCCCTCGCGCTCCATGGCGAGCTTGAAGCCCAGGTTGGACATCACGGTGCCGACGACGGTGTTCTTGCGCAGCCGGTCCGCCTCGCGCATGGCGACGGCCAGGACGGCCAGGATCTGGTCGCCGTCGACCTCGTTGCCCTGGTGGTCCACGGCCAGGCAGCGGTCGGCGTCGCCGTCGTGGGCGATGCCGAGGTCCGCGCCGTGGTCGATGACGGCGGCCTTGATCAGGTCCAGGTGGGTGGAGCCGCAGCCGTCGTTGATGTTGAGGCCGTCCGGCTCGGCGCCGATGGTGATCACTTCGGCGCCGGCCCGGGCGAAGGCCTCGGGCGAGACGCGGGCGGCGGCGCCGTGGGCCTCGTCCAGGACGATCTTCAGACCGTCCAGGCGGTGCGGCAGGACGGCGATCAGGTGGGCGACGTACTGGTCGAAGCCCTCGTCGTACTCGCGGACGCGGCCCACGCCGGCGCCGGTGGGGCGGTCCCAGGGGGCGCCGGTGCGGTGCTCCTCGTAGACGGACTCGATGCGGTCCTCGAGCTCGTCGGCGAGCTTGTGACCGCCCCGGGCGAAGAACTTGATGCCGTTGTCGGGCATCGGGTTGTGGCTCGCGGAGAGCATCACGCCCAGGTCGGCGCCGAGCGCCCCGGTGAGGTAGGCCACGGCCGGGGTCGGCAGCACGCCCACCCGCAGCACGTCGACGCCGGCGCTGGCGAGCCCGGCCACCACGGCGGCCTCCAGGAACTCTCCGGACGCGCGCGGATCCCGTCCCACCACCGCCACCGGCTTGTGGCCCTCGAACGTGCCCGCCTCGGCGAGCACGTGCGCCGCCGCGACCGACAGTCCGAGCGCCAGCTCGGCCGTCAGATCCGCGTTCGCGACACCGCGCACACCGTCCGTACCGAAGAGTCGTCCCACGTCTTTCCTCCGAGATGTTGCCGTGCTCCGCCCCGTACGCTTCGGGCGTTCATCCGGTGATACGTCTATACCCCCCGAAACGCGTACGCCCCGGAGACGCACAAAGTGCCTCCGGGGCGTACGTGCAGTGCAGCACCCGTGATGCTTAGCGCTTGCTGTACTGCGGCGCCTTGCGGGCCTTCTTCAGACCGGCCTTCTTGCGCTCGATCTCGCGCGCGTCGCGGGTCAGGAAGCCGGCCTTCTTGAGCGGGCCGCGGTTGTTGTCGACGTCCGCCTCGTTCAGCGCACGGGCGACACCCAGGCGCAGCGCACCGGCCTGGCCGGAGATGCCGCCGCCGTTGATGCGGGCGATGACGTCGTAACGGCCGTCGAGCTCAAGGATCTTGAACGGCTCGTTGACTTCCTGCTGGTGCACCTTGTTGGGGAAGTACTCCTCAAGGGTGCGACCGTTGATCGTCCACTTGCCGGAGCCCGGGATGATCCGGACGCGGGCGACGGACTCCTTGCGGCGGCCCGTACCGGCGGCCGGCTGGGGCTCGCCGAAGCGGGAGGCGAGGGACTCGGAGGTGTACTCCTCCGGGATCTCGATGGTCTCCACGATCTCGCCGTCCTCGACGAGAGGGGTCTCAGGGGTGGTCTCGGCCACGATGCTCCTCAGATGCTTTCTGTGTCGGTGGTGGCCGGGACTAGCCCTGCGCGACCTGGCTGATCTCGAACGGAACCGGCTGCTGGGCGCCGTGCGGGTGCTCCGCACCCGCGTACACCTTCAGCTTCGAGAGCATCTGGCGGCCCAGGCTGTTCTTGGGCAGCATGCCCTTGACGGCCTTCTCGATGGCCTTCTCGGGGTTCTTGTCGAGCAGCTCGTCGTAACGGACGGAGCGCAGACCGCCCGGGAAGCCCGAGTGACGGTAGGCGAGCTTCTGCTGCTTCTTGTTGCCGGAGAGGTGCACCTTGTCGGCGTTGATGATGATGACGAAATCACCGGTGTCGACGTGAGGCGCATAGATCGGCTTGTGCTTGCCCCTCAGGAGGGACGCGGTCTGGGACGCCAGACGGCCCAGGACGACGTCCTGCGCGTCAATGACGTGCCACTGGCGCTGGACATCGCCGGGCTTGGGGCTGAACGTACGCACGGTCGTAGCCTTCGCTTCTTCAGTGAGTGGGTACTGACAAGGCCACCCGGACGATCACGACAGCCCTATCGCCTGCGGCGACGCATACCGCAGGACGAACGCTGGTCATCGGCCCGGTGAACCGGCGTAGCGGCCTCTCACGTGAGAACGAGCAAGCCAATACGCATAACGAACCTGCAGAATACCCGCGGCTGCCCGTTCGGGTCAAAACAGCCGGTGCGGGGGCGCGCCAGGCCCCGCTGGCCCCGGCTCCTCCTCCGCTCCGGCCCAGGTCCCGGTCACCGCTCCCTGACCACCCGGGTCTCTTCCCACACCGGTTCCGGAACCTCCCGGACGAGCCCGTCCGAGCCGAAGACCAGGTAGCGGTCGAAGCTGCGGGCGAACCAGCGGTCGTGGGTGACCGCGAGCACGGTCCCGTCGAACGCCTCCAGACCCTCCTGCAGGGCCTCCGCCGACTCCAGGTCCAGGTTGTCGGTCGGCTCGTCCAGCAGCAGCGCCGTCGCCCCGGCGAGTTCCAGCAGCAGGATCTGGAAGCGTGCCTGCTGCCCGCCCGACAGCTGGTCGAAGCGCTGGTCGCCCTGCCGGTCGAGCTCGTAGCGCCGCAGCGCGGACATCGCCTTGCCGCGGTCGCGCGCGTGCTCGGTCCACAGGATGTCGACGAGGGTGCGACCCATCAGCTCCGGATGCGCGTGCGTCTGCGCGAAGTGGCCCGGCACGACGCGCGCGCCCAGCTTCCACTCCCCCGTGTGGCGCACGCCGGGATCCCCGGCCAGCAGCCGCAGGAAGTGCGACTTGCCCGAGCCGTTCGAGCCGAGGACGGCCACCCGCTCCCCGTAGAAGACCTCCAGGTCGAACGGCTTCATCAGCCCGGTCAGCTCCAGCCGCGCGCAGGTGACGGCGCGCAGGCCGGTGCGCCCGCCGGACAGCCGCATGCGGATGTCCTGCTCGCGCGGCGGCTCCTGCGGCGGCCCCGCCTCCTCGAACTTCCGCAGCCGGGTCTGCGCGGCGCGGTAGCGGGAGGCCATGTCGGGGCTGATCGCCGCCTGCTGACGGAGGGTCAGCACGAGCTTCTTCAGCCGGGCGTGCTCCTCCTCCCAGCGCCGCCGCAGCTCCTCGAAGCGCGCGAAGCGTTCCCGCCGCGCCTCGTGATACGTGGCGAAACCGCCGCCGTGCACCCACACGTCCGAGCCTGCCGGTCCCGGCTCCACGCTGACGATCTTCTCGGCGGAGCGGGCCAGCAGCTCCCGGTCGTGCGAGACGAACAGCACCGTCTTCCTGGTCTGCTCCAGCTGGTCCTCCAGCCAGCGCTTGCCGGGGACGTCGAGGTAGTTGTCCGGCTCGTCCAGCAGCAGCACCTCGTCGGTACCGCGCAGCAGCGCCTCCAGCACCAGCCGCTTCTGCTCGCCGCCCGACAGCGTGCGCACCTCGCGCCACTGGGCCCGCTCGTAGGGCACGCCCAGCGCGGCCGTGGTGCACATGTCCCAGACCGTCTCCGCCTCGTAGCCGCGGGCCTCCGCCCAGTCGCTGAGCGCCTGCGCGTAGGCCAGCTGGGCGGCCTCGTCGTCCTGCGCCATGATCTCCAGCTCGGCGGCGTCGACGGCCGCGGCGGCCTCGCGGATCCGCGGCGGCGCCACGGACACCAGCAGGTCCCGTACGGTGCGGTCGTCCCGTACCGAGCCGACGAACTGCGGCATGACGCCCAGCCCGCCGCTGACCGTGACCGTGCCGCCGTGCGGCTTCAACTCCCCGGAGATCAGCCGCAGGAGGGTCGTCTTGCCGGCGCCGTTCGCCCCGACGAGGGCCACCGCGGCGCCCTCGCCCACCCGGAACGAGACGTCGCCCAGCAACACCCGGCCGTCCGGCAGGTAGTACTCCAGATGCGCAACGTCCACATGTCCCATGCCTGGATTCTCGTAGCGCGGTCGCCCACCGCCAAACTGGTTTTCTCCTCTATAGAATCCGCGCCATGACTGACGGGCCGCAGCAGCCGTACAACCCGAACCAGGGATGGACCGCACCGCCGGGACAGCAAGGCGTCCCGGGAACCCCCGGGGAGCAGCGCCAGGTGCTCCGCGGCCAGGTCGTCGGCGGCCCCGACCACCAGCCACAGCAACCCGCCTGGACCCCGCCGCCGGACTGGGCGCCGCCGCAGGCCGGGCAGGGCACCCGGGGCCCCTCGCAGCCGCAGTACGCGCCGCGTGCCGGCGACCAGCCGGACTGGTCGGCGCTCGCCGACGAGGCGGAGGCCGGCGCCAGGCGCCGCCGGCGGCTGCTCCTGATAGGCGGCGGCGTCCTGGCCGCCGCGGCCGTCGCCGGGATCGTCACGGTCGCAGTGGTCAGCTCCGGCGGCAGCCCCGCCCCCTCCCCCACCGCGACCGCCTCGGCCCCCGCCTCCGACGTCGCCCTGCCGCCCGAGCCCTCCTTCTCCGAGGTCTCCCCCGGCCCGACCTACGGCCCGCTGGACTTCCTCTCCACCGCCGCCAAGGACACCGCCCCGCTCGGCGCCGGCACCCTCTTCCCCGGCAAGAAGCTGGACTACTCCGGCGGCCGCTCCTACGTGAAGACCGCGACCAAGGAGAACCGCGACTGCGCCGACGCCGCGACCGATTCGCTGGCCGCCACCCTCGACCGCAACGGCTGCACCCGCATGATGCGCGTCACGTACACCCGCGGCGGCTCCGCGGTCACCGTCGGCGTGGCCGTGTTCAAGGACGCGGCCACCGCCAAGAAGGTGGCCAGGACCAACAAGTTCCTGCGCCCGCTGAACGGCGGCGGCGTCGCCGACTTCTGCCACGGCGTCGCGTGCTGGTCCAAGTCCGGCGCCGTGGGCCGCTACGCGTACTTCACCATCGCCGGCCCCAAGGGCGGCAAGGCCGCGACCAGCTCGGACGGTTCCCGCCAGGCCGGCCAGGACGGCTTCAACTACGCCTTCAACCGCATCGTCCAGCGCGGCAGGGACCAGGCCGACGCCGCGATGGCCTCCGAGGCCGCCCCACCGGCCAACTGACCCCACCCCACCGGACCGGAACGGCATGCCCTCCCTGCGTACGCTGCTGACCCTGCCCCGCATGCTCCGCCACGGCGCCGCCGTCGGGGCCGGCCTGCCGCCGGACGAGGCCGTCGTCCTGGACGTCCCGGACCTCCCGCTGCGCGGCGCGCTCGCCGCGGCGGGCGGCGGCGACCACGGGCCCGCCCGGGAGCTGCTGTCCGCGACCCGGCTGGGCTGCCAGTGGGAGCTGCGCGACACCTACGTCTCCGAGCTGGCGCAGTTCGCCCTCCACAACCCCGGCTGGCTGGACGCCTGGCTCGCCGCCGCCCCGGAGGACCCGGACGCGAGCCTGGTCAAGGCCGACCTGTGCATCCACCAGGCCTGGGAGATACGCAGCGGCGCCCGGGCCTCGCAGGTCTCGCCGGAGCAGTTCAAGGCCTTCTTCACACTGCTCAAGGACGCGGTTCCGGTGATCGGCGCCGCCGCCGAGCTCAACCCCGCCGACCCCGTCCCGTGGCGCGTCGCGCTCACCCACGCGCGCGGGATGCAGTCCTCACGGAAGATCTTCGACGCGTACTGGGCCGAGGCCGTCGAGCGCGCCCCGCACCACTACGGCTGCCACGCCTCCGCGCTGCAGTACCTGTGCGCGAAGTGGTACGGCACCCACCACGAGATGTTCGACTTCGCCGAGCAGGCCGCCGAGGAGGCCCTGCCCGGCTCGAAGATCAACGCGTTGCCGCTGCTCGCCGCCGTCGAGTACGAGATCGTCGCCGGGGGGACCGCCGCCGACGACGCGTCCGGCGCGGACGCCGTCGAGCCGGCCCGCGTCGCCGCCGCCGTGGACCGCGCCCTGGAGCTGTCCGGCTGGTACGACCCGGGCGATCCGGAGGCGGCGGAGTTCCGCAACCACCTGGCGCTGATGCTGGTGCGCGCCGGCCGGTGGCAGGAGGCGCTGCGCGTCTTCCGTGACATCGGCGTGCACGCCACCGGCTTCCCGTGGGCCTACCTGGGCGCCGATCCCCGCCAGGAGTTCCTGGACTTCCGCACCGGGGTGCGCATGCAGGTAGCCACCCGCACCCCGTTCTTCGGCACCCCGCCCGCGGTCCCCGTCCCGGCCGGCGGCCACGACTGGGCACCGCGCACCCTGGCGGTGGCCTCCGCGCCCCTCACCTCCGTCGCGCAGGCGGCGCTGCTGTGCCGGACCGGGCTGCGGCTGGCCCCGGCGGGAGCGGGCTTCACCCATGTCGAGCTGACCGGGGAGGGCAGCCTGGCCGGGGCCGTCGACCTCTTCACGGCGGGCGAGAAGTGGCCTGCCGTGGTCCTGCAGCGCTCGGGCGACCGGTACGGGATCACGCTGTACGCCAAGGGCCGGAAGGTCGCCGCGCACGAATGGGCGCCGGGCGCGCCCGTGCCGTCCCTGGACACCGCCGGTGCCACGGCCGCCGCCCTCGCCGCGGCCTACGGCGTCCGCGACGCCCGGCCCCTCACGGCGCTGCTGCGCGGCATGGACGCCCCGGGGCGGCGGCTGGCGGACACGGTGACGGCACTGGGCCTGCCGGCGCTCCCGGAGGGGTTCGGTGAACGCCAGGCGGCGCTCGACGGCGTCCCCGGGGCCCGGGTACTCGCCCCGCGCGGCTTCCTCTCCGGGGTCAGGGACACCCTCACCACGGAGCAGGGCAGCATGCCGCTCCCCCCGCGGGGCACTCCGGTGCGCCTGCCGGGCCGCTGGTGGGCGACGCGCGCGCTGTACGTGCTGCTGGTCGTCCCGGCCGCCTGCTTCTCCTGGTGGGGCGCCTTCCACGACCGGCTCCGCCCCGTCCCGCTGGTGCTGACCTCCCTGGGCTCCGGCTACGTCCTCACCCAGGTGGTCACGGCACTGCGCCGCCGCGGATGAGCCGCCGCCGCAGATGACCGGGTGCGGCGACCCGGCCGCCGCTCAGGCCCGCGGCAGCGGCAGCGTGCGCAGGTTGCGGGCCTCGCGGTTGCGCGCGGCCAGCAGTTCGTCGGCCGGGTAGCCGACCTCCTCCAGGGTCAGCCCGTGCGGCCGCACCACGTTGACCGCCGAGTGCCGCACCCGTCCCGCCAGGACCTCGCCGGGGAAGCCGGCCGGCCGGTGCCCGTCGCCGACCAGCAGCATCGCCCCGACCAGGGCGCGCACCATGTTGTGGCAGAAGGCGTCGGCGCGTACGGTCGCCACGGCCAGGCCGGAGGCGTCCCGTACCCAGTGCAGTTCCAGGAGGGTGCGGATGGTCGTCGCGCCCTCGCGCTTCTTGCAGTAGGCCGCGAAGTCGTGCTCGCCGAGCAGCCTGCGCGCCGCCTCGTTCATCAGCTCGACGTCCACCGGCCGGTCGTGCCAGAGCACGTGCCCCCGCAGCAGGGGGTCCACCCCGCCCTGGTGGTCGCCGACGCGGTAGGCGTAGCGGCGCCAGATCGCGGAGAAGCGCGCGTTGAAGCCGGCCGGGGCCCGCGAGACCCTCCACACCCGTACGTCCCAGGGCAGCCGTCCGGCCAGCCGGCGCAGCAGCTTGTCGCCCTCCCGCTCCCAGACCTCCTCCGACAGCTCGACGTGCGCGACCTGTCCCCGGGCGTGCACACCCGCGTCAGTACGACCGGCGACGGTCAGCTCGACCGGATCGGGCAGCCGCAGCACCGTCTGCAGGGCCGACTCCAGCTCGCCCTGGACGGTCCGCCTGCTGCGCTGCTTCGCCCACCCGGAGAACTCGGCCCCGTCGTACGCCAGGTCCAGCCGCACCCGGACGTACCCGGGCTCCACCTCATCGCTCGCCACACTCACCCGCAGATCCTCTCAAACACGCGGACGGGCCCGCCCCCAGCGATCTGGGTGCGGGCCCGTCCGGTCGGGACGTCAGGCGTCCTTGGACTCCTCGGCCGGAGCCTCGGTGGCCTCGGCCTTGTCCTCGACCTCGGCCGGAGCCTCGGTCTTGGCCTCGGACTCCTTGACCGCGCGCTTGGTCGCGGCCTCCGCCTCGCCCGTGGCCTGCTGGGCCACGGTCAGCGCCTCCACCAGCTCGATGACCGCCATCGGCGCGTTGTCGCCGCGACGGTTGCCGATCTTGGTGATGCGGGTGTAACCACCCGGGCGGTTCTCGTACCGCGGGGCGATCTCGGTGAAGAGCGTGTGGACGATGCCCTTGTCCGTGATCGTCTGCAGCACCAGGCGACGGTTGTGGATGTCGCCCTTCTTCGCCTTGGTGATCAGGCGCTCCGCGACCGGACGCAGACGGCGCGCCTTGGCCTCGGTGGTGGTGATGCGACCGTGCTCGAACAGCGACTTCGCGAGGTTCGCGAGAAGCAGACGCTCGTGCGCGGCGCTGCCGCCCAGACGGGCACCCTTGGCGGGCTTCGGCATGGTGTTTCTCCTCAGATCTGCACCGGCCGTGTCAGGTACCGGTGTCAGGAACCCCCCAGGCGGACGCCTGGAGGCAGTTCATCAGTACTGCTCGGTCTCCACGAAGCCGGCGTCGGCGTCGTCGTCCGCACCGAAGGTGTCAGCGGCGGAGGTCGGGTCGAATCCGGGCGGGCTGTCCTTGAGGGCCAGGCCCATGCCGGCCAGCTTCGCCTTGACCTCGTCGATCGACTTCGCACCGAAGTTGCGGATGTCGAGCAGGTCCGCCTCGGAGCGCGCCACGAGCTCGCCCACGGAGTGGATGCCCTCGCGCTTGAGGCAGTTGTAGGAACGGACGGTGAGCTCGAGCTCCTCGATGGGGAGCGCGAGGTCCGCCGCCAGGGCGGCGTCCGTCGGGGACGGGCCCATGTCGATGCCCTCGGCGTCGACGTTCAGCTCGCGGGCGAGACCGAACAGCTCGACGAGGGTCTTGCCGGCCGAGGCCATGGCGTCACGGGGACGCATGGCCTGCTTGGTCTCGACGTCGACGATCAGCTTGTCGAAGTCGGTGCGCTGCTCGACACGGGTCGCCTCGACCTTGTAGGTGACCTTGAGCACCGGGCTGTAGATGGAGTCGACCGGGATACGGCCGATCTCCTGGCCCACCTGCTTGTTCTGCACGGCCGAGACGTAGCCGCGACCGCGCTCGACGGTCAGCTCCATCTCCAGCTTGCCCTTGCCGTTCAGCGTGGCCAGGACGAGGTCGGGGTTGTGCACCTCGACACCGGCCGGGGGCGCGATGTCGGCGGCGGTGACCACACCCGGGCCCTGCTTGCGCAGGTACATCACGACCGGCTCGTCGTGCTCCGAGGAGATCACGAGCTGCTTGATGTTGAGGATGAGGTCGGTGACGTCCTCCTTGACGCCCGGCACGGTGGTGAACTCGTGCAGGACGCCGTCGATCCGGACCGAGGTGACGGCGGCACCCGGGATCGAGGAGAGGAGCGTGCGGCGGAGCGAGTTGCCGAGGGTGTAGCCGAAGCCCGGCTCCAGCGGCTCGATCACGAACCGGGAGCGGAACTCGTCGACGACCTCTTCGGTCAACGAGGGGCGCTGAGCGATCAGCATGGGGTATTGCCTCCAGTCTCCGGCACCCACTATTTGATGCCGAGGCTTCAAGGGTACGGGCGGCGCGGCACGAGGTGTGCCGCACCGCCCGGGACCGTGAGCCCTGCTACTTCGAGTAGAGCTCGACGATCAGCTGCTCCTGCACCTGGGTGTCGATCACCGGGCGCTCGGGCAGGTTGTGCACGAGGATCCGCAGACGTGAGGGGATCGCCTCCAGCCAGGCCGGGACGGTCCTCTCGCCTGCCTCCCCCTGGGCCACCGCGAACGGCGTCAGGTTGCGGGAGGACTCACGGACCTCGACGATGTCGTTCGCGACGACACGGGCCGACGGGATGTCGGTCTTGACGCCGTTCACGAGGAAGTGGCCGTGACGGACCAGCTGCCGCGCATGATCGCGCGACTTGGCGAAGCCCGCCCGGTAGACCACGTTGTCCAGCCGGGACTCCAGGATGCGGAGCAGGTTCTCACCGGTCTTGCCGGACCTGCGGTTCGCCTCCACGTAGTACCCGCGGAACTGCTTCTCAAGGACACCGTAGATGCGCGCGCACTTCTGCTTCTCGCGCATCTGCAACAGGTACTCGCTGTCCTTGGTGCGCCCGCGTCCGTGCTCACCCGGGGGGTAAGGACGGATCTCGATCGGGCACTTCGCGCTCTCGCACTTGCTCCCCTTGAGGAAGAGCTTCTGCTTCTCCCGACGGCAACGCTTGCAGTCGGCCCCGGTGTAACGCGCCATTCCTGTTTTTCTCCTACCTGCTCAGCGGATTGCTGATCAGACGCGCCGGCGCTTCGGCGGGCGGCATCCGTTGTGCGGGGTCGGAGTGACGTCCTGGATCGAGCCGACCTCGAGGCCGGTGGCCTGGAGGGAGCGGATCGCGGTCTCACGGCCGGAGCCGGGGCCCTTGACGAACACATCGACCTTGCGCATGCCGTGCTCCTGCGCGCGACGCGCGGCCGACTCGGCGGCCATCTGCGCGGCGAACGGGGTCGACTTGCGCGAGCCCTTGAAGCCGACGTGGCCGGCGGAGGCCCAGGAGATCACGTTGCCGGACGGGTCCGTGATCGAGACGATGGTGTTGTTGAACGTGCTCTTGATGTGCGCGTGGCCGTGAGCGACGTTCTTCTTTTCCTTGCGGCGCACCTTCTTGGCAGCGCCCTGACGACCCTTGGGGGGCATCTACTAACTCCTACGGGAGGTGGTCGGTCCTACAGCGAAGACCGCTGACGAGCGTCCGCTGAGGACTACTTCTTGCCCGGCTTCTTCTTGCCGGCGATGGCGCGACGCGGGCCCTTGCGGGTGCGGGCGTTGGTGTGGGTCCGCTGGCCGTGGACCGGCAGGCCGCGACGGTGGCGCAGACCCTGGTAGCAGCCGATCTCGACCTTGCGACGGATGTCCGCCTGGATCTCGCGACGGAGGTCACCCTCGGTCTTGATGTTGGCGTCCACGTACTCGCGGATCTTGACCAGGTCCTCTTCGTCCAGGTCGCGGACCCGGGTGTTCGGGTTCACGCCGGTGGCGGCGAGGGTCTCCTGGGCCAGGGTGCGGCCGATGCCGAAGACGTAGGTGAGGGCGACCTCCACACGCTTTTCGCGCGGGATGTCGACACCTGAAACGCGTGCCATTCAATGGCTCCTGTGGTGTCCGGGGGTCTTCCGCAGCACCGTTCCTGACCGCCGTACGAGGTACGGATCAGGTCTCCGGCCCCCGCCGGAGGTGCCGTCAGCCGGAGGCTCTCCGGCCGGACGGGCGCTGCGTATGTACATGTTTGCTCGCGTCGCGCGAAGAACTGCGAGGTGCAGGTCGGCGTGCGTCAGCCCTGGCGCTGCTTGTGGCGCAGGTTGTCGCAGATGACCATGACCCGGCCGTGGCGGCGGATCACCTTGCACTTGTCGCAGATCTTCTTGACGCTCGGCTTGACCTTCATGGAATTCAGGTTCTCCGGGTCGTGAGATCTACTTGTAGCGGTAGACGATCCGTCCGCGCGTGAGGTCGTAGGGAGACAACTCCACAACGACTCGGTCATCGGGAAGGATGCGGATGTAGTGCATCCGCATCTTGCCACTGATGTGCGCGAGGACCTTGTGACCGTTCTGCAGCTCCACCTTGAACATAGCGTTCGGCAGAGACTCGATCACGGTGCCCTCGATCTCGATGGCGCCTTGCTTCTTGGCCATGTCCTGCTTTCGGGATCGGCTACCTTGGTCGGCTTTTGGCATGCCTGAAGGCATTCGCGAGCCGACGTGACAGTCTACGCCAGCCGTTCCTGAAAGACGAATCCGGGGTGTATGCCCCCGAACGAAGATCGTTAAGCGGTACGGAGGGGGCGCTCAGGCGAGCGGGTCCGGCGCGGCCGTGATCCCGTACTCCGCCAGCTTGGCCTTGCCGCCGTCGCGGGCGGTCAGGACCAGCGGGCCCTCCTCGGTCAGCGCGACGGAGTGCTCCCAGTGGGAGGACCAGGTGCCGTCGTCGGTCTTGACCGTCCACTCGTCCTCGAGGACATGGGTGAGCGGGGTGCCCAGGCTGACCATCGGCTCGATGGCCAGGCACATGCCCGGCACCAGGCGCGGGCCCTTGCCGCGCTTGCGCGAGACGTAGTTCAGCAGGTGGGGGTCCATGTGCATCTGCGAACCGATGCCGTGGCCGCCGTACTCCTCGATGATCCCGTACTTGCCGCCGCCGGGCTTCGGCTGCCGCCGGATGTACGTCTCGATGGCACGGGAGATGTCGACCAGCCGGTCGCCCTTGCGGAAGGCGGCGATGCCGGCCCACATGGACTCCTCGGTCACCCGGCTCAGCTCCACGAGCTCCGGGGCGTGACCGCTGCCGACGAAGGCGGTGTACGCCGCGTCGCCGTGCCAGCCGTCGACGATGGCACCGCAGTCGATCGAGATGACGTCGCCGTCCTTCAGGACGGTCGCGGTGTCCGGGATGCCGTGGACGACCACGTCGTTCACCGAGGTGCAGATGGTGGCGGGGAAGCCGCCGTAGCCGAGGAAGTTCGGCTTGGCCCCGTGGTCGGCGAGCACCTTGCGGGCCACGTCGTCCAGGTCCTTGGTGGTGGCCCCGGGTACGGCCGCCTCACGGGTCGCCTCGTGGATCGCCGCGACGACCAGGCCCGCCGCGCGCATCTTCGCGATCTGCTCGGGGGTCTTGATCTCCACCATCGGTCCTGGCCTTCCTTCGTCCCACGGGATACCTCAACGGTACGGCCGCGGGGTCCTGGGGGACACCGCGGCCGCAACGGTCACGCATGTGCTCAGGCGGCGCTGTCGCCCGAGTCCTTCTTGTCCTGCAGCGCGTCCATCGCCCGCTTGGTCACCTCGGTGACCTTGCCCAGGGCCGAGATGGTGCGCACCAGGCCCTGCTGCTTGTAGTAGTCGATGATCGGCTCGGTCTTGCTGTGGTACTCCTCCAGCCGGACCCGCACCTTCTCCTCGGTGTCGTCCGAACGCTGGTACAGCTCACCACCGCACTGGTCGCACACGCCCTCGACGGCCGGAGTGTTGTAGACCACGTGGAACACGTGGCCGCCGTCCTTGCGGCACAGCCGGCGACCGGCGATCCGCTTGACGACCTCCTCCTCGGGGACCTCCAGGTCCAGGACGGCGTCCAGCGCTATCCCGTTCTCGGCGAGGATCTTGTCGAGCGCCTGGGCCTGGCCCACGTTCCGCGGGAAGCCGTCGAGCAGGAAGCCGTTCCCGGCGTCCGGCTGCAGCATGCGGTCCTTGGCCATGCCGATGGTGATCTCGTCGGGGACCAGCCGTCCGGCGTCCATGTACTCCTGGGCCTTGCGGCCCAGCTCGGTGCCCTGGCTGATGTTCGCCCGGAAGAGGTCGCCCGTGGAGATGTGCGGGATCGACAAGTTCCTGGCAAGGTACGCGGCCTGCGTACCCTTGCCGGCCCCGGGAGGCCCGACGAGGACGATGCGCATCAGCGGAGGAACCCTTCGTAGTTACGCTGCTGAAGCTGGCTCTCGATCTGCTTCACGGTCTCCAGGCCGACACCCACGATGATCAGGATGCTCGTCCCGCCGAACGGGAAGTTCTGGTTCGCGTTGAACAGCACCAGCGCCACAGTGGGCACCAGGGCGATCAGACCCAGGTACATCGCGCCCGGCCACGTGATGCGGTTGAGCACGTAGCTGAGGTACTCCGCGGTGGGACGACCAGCCCGGATGCCCGGGATGAACCCACCATACTTCTTCATGTTGTCCGCGACTTCTTCGGGGTTGAACGAGATGGCCACGTAGAAGAAGGCAAAGAAGACAATCAGCAGGAAGTACGCGGTGATGTAGATCGGGTGGTCGCCCTTGACCAGGTTGTCCCTGACCCAGTTTGCCCAGGTCGAGGTGGATCCACTGAACTGGACCACCAGTGACGGGATGTACAGGAGCGATGACGCGAAGATGACGGGAATCACACCCGCCTGGTTCACCTTCAGCGGGATGTAGGTGGAGGTTCCTCCGTACGAACGACGACCGATCATGCGCTTCGCGTACTGCACGGGGATGCGGCGCTGCGCCTGCTCGACGAAGACGACCAGGGCGACCATCGCCAGACCCACCATGATGACGGCGCCGAACTCGACCCAGCCGTCCGCGATGTTCCCGGACTTCTTGATCGCCCAGAGGGCGCCCGGGAAGCCGGCCGCGATCGACAGGAACATCAGGATCGACATGCCGTTGCCGATGCCGCGGTCGGTGATCAGCTCGCCCAGCCACATGATCAGGGCGGTGCCCGCGGTCATCGTGATGACCATCGTGACCGTGGTGAAGATCGACTGGTCGGGGACGATGTTGAAGCGGTCGGGGCACTGCTGGAAGAGGCTGCCGGAGCGGGCGGTGGCCACCAGGCCGGTGCCCTGGAGGATCGCGAGCGCCACGGTCAGGTAGCGCGTGTACTGCGTGATCTTCGTCTGGCCGGCCTGGCCCTCCTTCTTGAGGGCTTCCAGGCGCGGGATGACCACGGTGAGCAGCTGCAGGATGATGCTCGCGGTGATGTACGGCATGATGCCGAGCGCGAAGATCGTGAGCTGCAGAAGAGCGCCGCCGCTGAAGAGGTTCACCAGGCCGAAGAGGCCCTGGTTCCCTCCGACCGCCTTGATGCAGGAGTTGACCACCTGGTAGTCGACACCCGGGATCGGGATGTGGGCTCCCAGCCGGAACAGCACCATGATGGCCAGCGTGAACAGCAGCTTCTTGCGCAGGTCGGGCGTCCTGAACGCCCGGGCGAACGCGGTGAGCACGGTGCCTCCTGCGCCCCCCGCTTCTTGGGCGGGAGGTGACGGTGTTGAAAGCTACGAATGGTGGTACTGCAAAACGATCGGGGTTGCCTTACCCGCGTCAGCACACAGGCTCCGCAAGACTAGCCCGGCCCACCTTACCGGCGAGCATCCGTCCCCGGAATGACCAACCGGGGATGCCCCGCACGAAAGTGCGGAACATCCCCGGCTGGATGTGGCATCACACTCAGACGAGCTCGTTGACCGAGCCGCCCGCGGCGGTGATCTTCTCCTTGGCGGAGCCGGAGACCGCGTCGACGGTCACCTGCAGCGCCACGGAGACCTCGCCGGTGCCCAGCACCTTGACGAGCTGGTTCTTCCGCACGGCACCCTTGGCGACCAGGTCGGCCACCGTGACCTCGCCACCCTCGGGGTAGAGCGCGGCCAGCTTGTCCAGGTTCACGACCTGGAACTCGGTGCGGAACGGGTTCTTGAAGCCCTTCAGCTTCGGGAGGCGCATGTGGAGGGGCATCTGCCCACCCTCGAAGCGCTCCGGAACCTGGTAGCGGGCCTTCGTGCCCTTGGTACCACGACCGGCCGTCTTGCCCTTGGAGGCCTCACCACGACCGACGCGGGTCTTGGCGGTCTTGGCGCCCGGGGCGGGACGGAGGTTGTGGACCTTCAGCGGAGACTGCTCTCCCATGTCAGTCGACCTCCTCGACCGTGACGAGGTGGCGGACGGTGTGGACCATGCCGCGGATCTCCGGGCGGTCCTCCTTGACCACGACGTCGTTCAGCCGCTTCAGGCCGAGCGAACGCAGGGTGTCACGGTGGTTCTGCTTGCTGCCGATGTAGGACTTGACCTGCGTGACCTTGAGGCGAGCCATTACGCACCCACCCCAGCACGCGCCCGGAGCAGAGCAGCCGGGGCCACGTCCTCGAGCGGCAGGCCACGACGGGCGGCGATCTCCTCGGGGCGCTGCAGGCCCTTCAGAGCCTCCACCGTGGCGTGCACGATGTTGATCGCGTTGTCGGAGCCGAGGGACTTCGACAGCACGTCGTGGATACCGGCGCACTCCAGGACGGCGCGCACCGGACCACCGGCGATGACACCCGTACCGGGGGAAGCAGGCTTGAGCAGGACGACGCCCGCGGCCTTCTCGCCCTGGATCGGGTGGGGGATGGTGCCCTGGATGCGGGGGACCTTGAAGAAGTGCTTCTTGGCCTCCTCAACGCCCTTGGCGATGGCGGCCGGCACCTCCTTGGCCTTGCCGTAACCGACACCCACGGTGCCGTCACCGTCGCCCACCACGACCAGCGCGGTGAAGCTGAAGCGACGACCACCCTTCACAACCTTGGCGACGCGGTTGATCGCGACGACGCGCTCAACGTACGCGGTCTTCTCGGCGGCAGCTGCGCCGCCGTCACGGCCCTTCCGGTCCCGCCGCTCGCCGCCACCGGCACCGCCACCGCGGCGCTGGGGTCCAGCCATTGGATTACCTCTCTCTGTTTCCGCTAGCTACGGAACCGGCTCAGAAACCGAGCCCGGCTTCGCGGGCGGCGTCGGCAAGGGCAGCGATGCGACCGGCGTACCGGTTGCCACCGCGGTCGAACACGACGGTCCCGACGCCGGCCGCCTTGGCCCGCTCGGCGACCAGCTGGCCGACCTTCTTCGCCTGCTCGGTCTTGTCACCCTCGACACCACGGATCGAGGTGTCCAGGTGCGAGGCCGAGGCCAGGGTGTGGCCCTTCAGGTCGTCGATGACCTGCGCCGTGATGCCCCGGTTGGAACGGGTCACGACCAGGCGCGGACGCACCTCGGTGCCCGAGATCCGCTTGCGGACGCGGATGTGGCGACGCTTCTTGGCAGCGCCCTTGTAAGCGTCGCCCTTGGCGATCTTCACGCCGTATGCCATGGCTTACTTACCAGCCTTTCCGACCTTGCGGCGGATGACTTCGCCCTCGTACTTGACGCCCTTGGCCTTGTACGGGTCGGGCTTCCGCAGCTTGCGGATGTTCGCGGCGACCTCGCCGACCTTCTGCTTGTCGATGCCCTCGACCGAGAACCTGGTGGGGTTCTCGACCTTGAAGGCGATGCCCTCGGGGGCCTCGACGACGATCGGGTGGCTGTAGCCCAGGGCGAACTCCAGGTTGGAGCCCTTCGCCTGGACGCGGTAGCCGACACCGCTGATCTCGAGCTTCTTCACGTAGCCCACGGTCACGCCGGTGATCATGTTCGCCACCAGCGTGCGGGACAGGCCGTGCAGGGCCTTGTTCTGACGCTCGTCGTTCGGACGCGACACCTGAAGGGTGCCGTCCTCGCTCTTGACGATGTCGATCGGCGCGGCAACGGTGTGGGTCAGGGAACCCTTGGGGCCCTTCACCGAGACCGTCCGGCCATCGATGGTGACGTCCACGCCGGCGGGAACCGGGATGGGCAGCCGTCCAATACGCGACATGGCTATACCTCCGTTTCCCGACTACCAGACGTAGGCGAGGACTTCCCCACCCACGCCCTTCTTGTTTGCCTGCTTGTCGGTGAGCAGCCCGTGGGAGGTGGAGATGATCGCCACGCCCAGGCCGCCGAGCACCTTCGGCAGGTTGGTGGACTTTGCATAGACCCGCAGACCGGGCTTGCTGATGCGCTTGATGCCGGCGATCGAGCGCTCGCGGTTCGGACCGAACTTGAGGTCGATGGTGAGGTTCTTGCCGACCTCGGCGTCCTCGACCTTCCAGCCCTGGATGTAGCCCTCCTGCTGGAGGATCTCCGCGATGTGCGACTTGATCTTGCTGAACGGCATGGTGACCTCGTCGTGGTACGCGGAGTTCGCGTTCCGCAGACGCGTCAGCATGTCTGCGATCGGGTCAGTCATGGTCATGTGATGGCCTTAGGCCTCTCTCGCCGGGGTTTCCTATATGCGCCATCCCTCTCCCCCATGAGACTGGGGACGGGTGCGGCGCGGGGACCTACGGCGTAGTAAGACGGTCATGGGCGGCGGGCGCCCAACCCTTCTACCTTACGGTATGCAGGGCCGGGCTCCCGCCACTCATCTGCTTACCGAGAGCCCTGGTGGTTACCAGGAGCTCTTGGTCACGCCCGGCAGCTCACCGCGGTGCGCCATCTCACGGAGGCACACGCGGCACAGGCCGAACTTGCGGTACACGGAGTGCGGACGGCCACAGCGCTGGCAGCGCGTGTAGCCACGCACGCCGAACTTGGGCTTGCGGGCGGCCTTCGCGATAAGAGCCTTCTTCGCCACGGCTCACGCCTCCTTGAACGGGAAGCCGAGGTGACGGAGGAGCGCGCGGCCCTCAGCGTCGTTGGTCGCCGTGGTCACCACGGTGATGTCCATACCCCGGGTGCGGTCGATCTTGTCCTGGTCGATCTCGTGGAACATGACCTGCTCCGTGAGACCGAAGGTGTAGTTGCCACGGCCGTCGAACTGCTTCGGCGACAGACCGCGGAAGTCGCGGATGCGCGGGAGCGCGAGCGACAGCAGACGGTCCAGGAACTCCCACATGCGGTCACCGCGGAGGGTGACGTGGGCGCCGATCGGCTGACCCTCACGCAGCTTGAACTGCGCGATGGACTTCCGGGCCTTGGTGACGGCCGGCTTCTGGCCGGTGATCGTGGTGAGGTCGCGGATCGCGCCCTCGATCAGCTTGGAGTCGCGGGCGGCGTCGCCCACACCCATGTTGACCACGATCTTGGTGAGGCCGGGGATCTGCATGACGTTCTCGTACTGGAACTCGTCACGCATCTTGCCCGCGATCTCCTCGCGGTAGCGCGCCTTCAGACGAGGCGAAGTGGTGGCAGTCATCAGATGTCCTCACCCGTCCGCTTGGCAACGCGGATCTTGTTGCCCTCGTCGTCGAAGCGGTAGCCGACGCGAGTCACGACCTTGTTGCCGTCCTTCTCAACGACCAGCTGGACGTTGGAGACGTGGACGGGCGCCTCGGTCGTGATGATGCCGCCGGTCTTCGAACCGCGAGCGGTCTGGCCGGCCTTGGTGTGCTTCTTGACCCGGTTGACACCCTCGACCAGGACACGGTCCTCAGTGGGGTAGGCCGCGATGACCTTGCCCTGCTTGCCCTTGTCCTTACCGGTGATGACCTGGACCAGGTCGCCCTTCTTGATCTTCATCGGTTACAGCACCTCCGGCGCGAGCGAGACGATCTTCATGAACTTCTTCTCGCGCAGCTCCCGGCCCACGGGGCCGAAGATGCGGGTGCCGCGGGGGTCACCGTCGTTCTTGAGGATGACGGCCGCGTTCTCGTCGAAGCGGATGTACGAACCGTCGGGACGGCGGCGCTCCTTGACGGTGCGCACGACGACCGCCTTGACGACGTCGCCCTTCTTCACGTTGCCACCGGGGATCGCGTCCTTGACGGTGGCGACGATGACGTCACCGATTCCCGCGTAGCGGCGACCGGAGCCACCGAGCACACGGATGCAAAGGATCTCCTTCGCACCCGTGTTGTCGGCGACACGCAGTCGCGACTCCTGCTGGATCACGTCTATCTCCTGATCGTCTGCCGGTTCCCTCCGGGGCGGGCCCGGAGAGCCTGGCGGAACCGTCCTGCGGGGAACCCCCCGCAGGAATTACGTGCCGGCCGGGGCCGGGCCGCGCGAACGGGTCGCACGGCCCGGCCGGCCGGGCGGTGTTACTTGGCCTTCTCGAGGATCTCGACGACGCGCCAGCGCTTGCTCGCGGACAGCGGCCGGGTCTCCATGAGGAGGACACGGTCGCCGACGCCCGCGGCGTTCTGCTCGTCGTGCGCCTTGAGCTTGTTCGTACGGCGGATGACCTTGCCGTACAGGGCGTGCTTCACACGGTCCTCGACGGCGACCACGACGGTCTTGTCCATCTTGTCGCTGACCACGAGGCCCTCACGGGTCTTGCGGTCACCGCGCTGCTCGCTGCTCTCAGTCACATTCTTCTCGCTCATCAGGCGCTCTCCACCGTCTCGATGCCGAGCTCACGCTCACGCATGAGGGTGTAGATCCGGGCGATGTCCTTGCGGACAACCTTCAGCCGGGAGTTGTTCTCGAGCTGTCCGGTGGCCGCCTGGAAGCGGAGGTTGAACAGCTCCTCCTTGGCCTCACGCAGCTTGCCGACGAGTTCCTCGTCGCCCAGCTGGCGCAGCTCGGTCGCCTTGGTACCGGCCGCCATTACAGCTCACCTGCCTCGCGCCGGACGATCCGGCACTTCATCGGAAGCTTGTGGGCGGCTCGGGTGAGCGCCTCACGCGCAACCTTCTCGTTCGGGAAGGACAGCTCGAACATCACCCGACCGGGCTTGACGTTCGCGATCCACCACTCCGGGGAACCCTTACCGGAACCCATGCGGGTTTCGGCCGGCTTCTTCGTGAGCGGACGGTCCGGGTAGATGTTGATCCAGACCTTGCCGCCACGGCGGATGTGACGGGTGATGGCGATACGAGCGGACTCGATCTGCCGGTTCGTCACGTACGCGGGGGTGACGGCCTGGATGCCGTACTCACCGAACGCCAGCTCGGTGCCACCCTTGGCCATGCCATCACGCTTCGGGTGGTGCTGCTTACGGTGCTTGACCCGACGGGGGATCAGCATGGGGGTCAGGCCTCCGTTCCGGTGGTCTCCGCAGCCGGAGCCTCAGCGGTGGTCGCCTCGGCCTTGGGGGCCTGGGCGTCACCCTGGGGACGACGGCCACGGCCGCCGCGCTCGCCACCGCGGCGCTGCGGACGGTCGTTGCCACCACCACGGGCCGGGCGGTTGCCGGCACGGGCGGCGGCGTTGTCGGCGCGGACCTCGGCGATGTTCTTGACATTGCCCTTGTAGATCCACACCTTCACGCCGATGCGGCCGAAGGTCGTACGGGCCTCGAAGAAGCCGTAGTCGACGTTGGCGCGCAGGGTGTGCAGCGGGACGCGACCCTCGCGGTAGAACTCCGAGCGGGACATCTCGGCGCCGCCGAGGCGGCCACCGCACTGGATCTTGATGCCCTTGGCGCCGGCCTTCATCGTGCTCTGCATGCTCTTGCGCATGGCACGACGGAAGGAGACGCGGGAGGACAGCTGCTCGGCGACGGCCTGGGCCACCAGCTGAGCGTCCGTCTCCGGGTTCTTGACCTCGAGGATGTTCAGCTGGACCTGCTTGCCGGTCAGCTTCTCCAGGTCACCGCGGATGCGGTCGGCCTCCGCGCCGCGACGGCCGATGACGATGCCCGGCCGGGCGGTGTGGATGTCGACGCGGACGCGGTCACGGGTGCGCTCGATCTCCACCTTGGAGATGCCGGCCCGCTCCATGCCCTGCGTCATCATCCGGCGGATGGCGACGTCTTCCTTGACGTAGTCCTTGTACAGCTTGTCGGCGTACCAGCGGGACTTGAAGTCCGTGGTGATGCCGAGCCGGAACCCGTACGGGTTAACCTTCTGGCCCATTACCGGGTCCCTTCCTTGCTGCTGACGACCACGGTGATGTGGCTGGTCCGCTTGCGGATCCGGTAGGCACGGCCCTGCGCACGCGGACGGAACCGCTTGAGGGTCGGGCCCTCGTCCACAAACGCCTCGCTGATGTACAGCGACTGGGCGTCGGTGTGGTCGTAGTTGTGCGCGGCGTTGGCAATGGCGCTGTCGAGCACCTTGCCCACCGGCACGCTCGCGGCCTGCGGGGCGAAACGCAGGACCGCCTGAGCCTCCGTGGCACTCATGCCACGGATGAGGTCCACCACGCGGCGGGCCTTCATGGGCGTGACGCGGATGTACCGCGCCTGGGCCCTGGCTTCCATGGTTGTCCCTTCGGTGTCTGTCTTCGTCGTCACTGTTCCGCTCCGCAGGTCAGCGACGACGCGACTTGCGGTCGTCCTTCTCGTGGCCGCGGAAGGTGCGGGTCGGCGCGAACTCGCCGAGCTTGTGGCCGACCATCGACTCGGTGACAAACACCGGGACGTGCTTACGGCCGTCGTGCACCGCGATCGTGTGGCCCAGCATCGCCGGGATGATCATCGAGCGGCGGGACCAGGTCTTGATGACGTTGTGGGTACCGGCCTCGTTCTGAACGTCCACCTTCTTGATCAGGTGGTCGTCGACGAAGGGCCCCTTCTTGAGACTACGCGGCATCTAAACCCGCTCCTAGCGCTTCTTGTTCGTCTTGCGGCGGCGGACGATGTACTTGCTGCTGGCCTTCTTCGGCGAGCGAGTACGACCTTCCTTCTGGCCCCACGGGCTGACCGGGTGGCGACCACCGGAGGTCTTGCCCTCACCACCACCGTGCGGGTGGTCGACGGGGTTCATGGCCACACCGCGGACGGTCGGGCGGACGCCCTTCCAGCGCATACGGCCGGCCTTGCCCCAGTTGATGTTCGACTGCTCGGCGTTGCCGACCTCGCCGATGGTGGCGCGGCAGCGCGCGTCGACCAGCCGGACTTCACCGGAAGGCATGCGAAGGGTGGCCATGGAGCCCT
Source organism: Streptomyces sp. NPDC005722 (assembly GCF_040630935.1). Lineage (NCBI taxonomy): Bacteria > Bacillati > Actinomycetota > Actinomycetes > Kitasatosporales > Streptomycetaceae > Streptomyces > Streptomyces sp. NPDC005722. Next base: position 184,689 of record NZ_JBEXYN010000013.1, on the reverse strand, counting down.
CCTTCGCCAGCAGCTGCACGGAAGAACCCGCGGAACGGGAGATCTTCGCGCCGCCGCCGGGACGCAGCTCGATGGCGTGGACGGTCGTACCCACCGGGATGTAGCGCAGCGGCAGGTTGTTGCCCGGCTTGATGTCGGCGCCAGGGCCGTTCTCGATCCGGTCACCCTGGCTCAGCTTGGCCGGGGCCAGGATGTAGCGCTTCTCGCCGTCCGCGTAGTGGAGCAGCGCGATGCGCGCGGTGCGGTTGGGGTCGTACTCGATGTGCGCGACCTTGGCCGGCACGCCGTCCTTGTCGTGACGACGGAAGTCGATCACGCGGTAGGCGCGCTTGTGGCCACCACCCTGGTGGCGAACGGTCACACGACCGGCGTTGTTACGGCCGCCCTTGCTGTGCAGGGGGCGGACCAGCGACTTCTCCGGCGTGGACCGCGTGATCTCGACGAAGTCGGCGACGCTGGAGCCACGACGGCCCGGGGTCGTCGGCTTGTACTTGCGGATACCCATTTCTCAGTCCTCGGAATATTCCGGACTTCGACACGTTCCGGTCCCCGTTAGGAGACCGGGCCGCCGAAGATGTCGATGCGGTCGCCCTCAGCGAGGGTCACGATGGCGCGCTTGGTGTCCTTGCGCTTGCCGAAACCGGTCTTGGTGCGCTTGCGCTTACCCTGACGGTTGATCGTGTTGACCCCGGTGACCTTGACCGAGAAGACCGCCTCGACGGCCTGCTTGATCTGGGTCTTGTTGGCACGCGGGTCGACGACGAACGTGTACTTGTTCTCGTCCAGCAGCGCGTAGCTCTTCTCGGAGACCACCGGCTTGACCAGGATGTCGCGGTGGTCCGTGAAGGTCTTGCTGGTGATCGCGGTCTGCTCGGCCATCAGGCGTCGCTCCCTTCGGTCTCGGCGGCGCCGTTACCGGTGAAGCGGTCGAAGGCGGCCTTGGTGAAGACCACGTCGTCGGAGACGAGCACGTCGTACGTGTTCAGCTGGCCGGCCTCCAGGATGTGGACCTGGGGCAGGTTGCGGGCGGAGAGCCACGCGACCTCTTCGGCGCGGTCGGCGACGAGCAGCACGTTCTTGCGGTCGCTGATCTTGCCCAGCAGCGTCTTGGCGGCCTTCGTCGACGGGGACTCGCCCTCGATGACGCCGGTCACGACGTGGATGCGGTTGTGACGAGCCCGGTCGGTGAGGGCACCGCGCAGGGCGGCGGCCTTCATCTTCTTCGGGGTCCGCTGCGAGTAGTCACGCGGCACGGGACCGTGCACGACGCCACCACCGGCGAACTGCGGGGCGCGGGTCGAACCCTGACGGGCGCGGCCGGTGCCCTTCTGGCGGTACGGCTTCTTGCCGCCACCGCGGACCTCGCCACGCGTCTTGACCTTGTGCGTGCCCTGACGGGCAGCGGCCAGCTGCGCCACGACGACCTGGTGGATCAGCGGGATGCTGACCTTGGCGTCGAAGATCTCGGCGGGGAGCTCTACGGTCCCGGCCTTGTCGCCGGCGGGCGACAGAATGTCAATGGTGCTCATATCCTCAGGCCCCCTTGGCCGCGGTGCGGACCAGGACGAGGCCGCCGTTCGGACCGGGAACCGCGCCCTTGATGAGCAGCAGGCCCTTCTCCGCGTCAACGGCGTGAACGGTCAGGTTCTGGGTGGTCACCCGCTCGTTGCCCATGCGGCCCGCCATGCGCAGACCCTTGAACACACGGCCCGGGGTGGCGCAGCCACCGATGGAGCCGGGAGAGCGGTGCTTGCGCTGGGTGCCGTGTCCGGCGCCGAGGCCCTTGAAGTTGTGACGCTTCATGACACCGGCGAAGCCCTTGCCCTTGCTCTTGCCGGTGACGTCCACCTTCACGCCGGCCTCGAACACCTCGGCGGTGATCTCCTGGCCCAGGGTGTACTCGGCGGCGTCCGCGGTGCGGAGCTCCACCAGGTGGCGACGGGGCGTCACGTCGGCCTTGGCGAAGTGGCCCTTGAGGGGCTTGTTCACCTTGCGCGGGTCGATCTCGCCGAAGGCGATCTGGACCGACTCGTAACCGTCGACGTCGTTCGTGCGGACCTGGGTCACGACGTTCGGGCCGGCCTTGACCACGGTCACCGGGACGACACGGTTGTTCTCGTCCCAGACCTGGGTCATGCCGAGCTTCTCGCCCAGGATGCCCTTGATCTGCTTAGCCATCTGTTCCGCGCCTCTCAGAGCTTGATCTCGATGTCGACGCCGGCCGGAAGGTCCAGGCGCATCAACGAGTCAACGGTCTTGGGCGTCGGGTCGAGGATGTCGATCAGGCGCTTGTGCGTGCGCATCTCGAAGTGCTCGCGCGAGTCCTTGTACTTGTGCGGCGACTTGATGACGCAGTACACGTTCTTCTCAGTGGGCAGCGGCACCGGGCCCGCGACCTGCGCACCAGTACGCGTCACCGTCTCGACGATCTTCTTCGCCGAGGAGTCGATGACCTCGTGGTCGTAGGCCTTGAGCCGGATGCGGATCTTCTGTCCCGCCATGGCTACTTCGTAGTCCTGTCTGCTAGTGAACGCTCTGGAACTCGGTGGTTCGACCGTCTTCTCCGACCCACGCGGTCGGGCGTGTCGCTTCCCTTCCCTTAAATCTCCGCATGGCGGAGACCCTCAGGGAGGGGATACGTGGGAGAAGACACCCACCGAGCACCTGGCGAGCACCCCGCTGACGCTTCCCGGAAGATTCCCGTACGTCCGTCCCGCGAGGGACGACGAGTACTGTGGGACTCGCTTCCGGTCCTCCCGACGGGAGGCGCGCAGCATCGGCGCTCGACCGAGCAACCCGGCTAGTCTGCCATACCGGACGCGTCGGACGCCAATCGGGGCGCAGTACCTTACCCCCCGCCCCCGTTCCTCCAAACCCGGGTCACAGTCCGGATGTGTAGACCAGCAGCCGCGGGGTGCCCGCCGGGGCGTCGACCGGGACGCCGGGGGTGGCGTTGGCCAGCAGCCAGGCGGCGAGGGAGGGCGTGGAGGCGTCCCCGAAGGTGTCCTTGTAGAGCGCCGCCACCCCGGTCACGTGCGGTGCGGCCATCGAGGTGCCGCTCATGCGGACCAGGCCGCCGCCCATGGCCGCGGAGGTGATCCCCGTGCCGGGGGCACTGATGTCCACGCAGCCGCCCCAGTTGCTGAACGACGCCTTGTGGTCGGTCTCGTCGGTCGCCGCGACGGTGAACGCGCCGGGCGCCCCGGCCGGGGAGACCTCGCAGGCGTCCTCGTCGGAGTTGCCCGCGGCGACGACCGGGAAGACGCCCGCGGCGGCCAGGCCCTCCACCGCGCGGTCGGCCGTCTCGCTGCGCGCGCCGCCGGTCGACAGGTTGGCGACCGCCGGCTTCACCGCGTGCTCGGCCACCCAGTTCATCCCGGCGACCACCGTGGCCACCGAACCGCGCCCGTCGCAGCCCAGCACCCGCACCGAGACCAGCTTCGTCGCCCGGGCGACCCCGGTGGTGGCGCCGCCGACCGTCCCCGCGACGTGCGTACCGTGCCCGTTGCAGTCGGCGCCGTTCCCGCCGTCCCCCACCGCGTCGAACCCCGGCACCGCCCGCCCGCCGAACTCCGCGTGCCCGAAGTCGATGCCCGTGTCGATGACGTACGAGGTGACCTTGGCGCCCGTCGCCCGCACGCCGAAGGCTGCCCCGTCGCGGGCCCGGCTGCCGATCCGGGCCAGGCCCCAGGACGCCTCGGCGGCGGCCGCGGCCGTCTGCGTGTCCGGCTTCGGCGCCGCGACCTCGGCGTCCTGCTCCACGGTCTCCACCCCCGGCACCGCGCGCAGCCGGGATACCTGCCCGTCGGTCAGCCGGGCGGCGAAGCCCACCAGCGCGCTGGTGAACGTGAACATCGCCCGCGCCTCGACGCTGCGCAGCACCGAGCCCGGGTCGGTGCCCGGCCGCAGCATCACCAGGTACTGCCCGGTGATGCCGCCGTGCGCCGCCATCCGCAGCGGGGCCCCGGGCGGCTCCGGAGCCGCGGCGGCCCCGCCGAGGGCGGGCAGGACGGCCGTCAGGACGGCGGCGACGACCACTGCCCGGCGCTGGGACAGGCGCATGGCGGGGCTCCTCGGGGGACTCGTACGGGTGTGCACCGAACGTCACAAGTCGTAACACCGAGTGCTCGGGCCCTGCTCGCGCAGCGCGCCAATCGGGCGAGCAGGCACGGCGGTCCGCCGCCACGCGGACGCCGTCACACGGACACGCCGTCACGCCGCCGGGTCACGTGTCGCTCCGGTGACGTACGCGCGTCGCCCGAGTGGCGCACGCCGCAGGGGCGTCCGGCAACCTCGCGGACGGAACGGCCCTCTAGCCGGGCGTGAAGATCGTTGCCACCCGCCGGCGCCTCCTCTCCGCCGCCGCCCTCGCCGCCGGCACCGCGGCCGCCGCCGTGGGCGGCTGCGCCCGGCCCGGGACCGCCGCGACCGGTCCGGCGCCCGGCCCCCTGGCGTTCCGCGCCGTACCCGCCCGGGCACGGCTGCTGCAGGTGCTGGCGCACCCCGACGACGAGCTGTACTTCATGAACCCGGACACCGTGCAGCTCGTCGAGGCGGGCGTCCCCGTGGTGTCGGTCTACGTCACCGCGGGCGAGGCGCACGGCGTCAACCGCCCACCGGGGCAACCCCGTCCGGCCCCCGACAAGGCCGCCTACTCCGCCGCCCGCCACCAGGGACTGCGGCAGGCCTACGCCGCGATGCTCGGCACCGACGTCTTCACGCCCTGGCGGCGCGGCACCACACGGCTCGCCCACGGCCTCACCGCCGAGGTCGACACGCTGCGGGTGCACGGCCGCGAGGCGGTGCTGGTCTTCCTCAACCTCGCCATGCACGGCACGACCGTCAGGGTCGGGCTGCCGCAGCTGTGGCAACTGCCCGGCATGACGCTGCCGACCTTCACCTCGGCGGGCTCACCGAACGCGACCAGGGGCACCTACACCCACGAGCTCCTGGTGGACGTGCTCGCCGGCCTGCTGCGCCGCCACCGGCCCACCGTCGTCCACACGCTCGACCCCGACCCGGACCTGGAGGCCAACGGGGCCACCTGGCGACGGGACATCGAGCAACTCGGCTACAGCGACCACTGGGACCACACCGCGACCGCGCTGTTCACGTGGAAGGCGATCGCCCGGTACGCCGACACCGTGGCCCGCGAGGAGGGCGTCGCGCCCGCCTTCCTGACGACGGCCTACCGCGGCTACTACAACCGCCACTGGCCCCACAACCTCCCGCCCGCGCTGCTGCGCCGCAAGGCCGGCTACCTCGCGCCGTACGGCGGCGCCCCGGACTGGCCGTGCGGCGACCCTTCCGGCTGCGGCGACTACCAGGTCGGCCTGGGCAGGCCGTTGACCAACCGCAAGGGCTGGGTGCGCAGCACCCACTACCGGCACCCCGGCACCCGCCTCGTGCCGGGCACCGACGCGCGGGGGCGGCTGGTCGCCCACGGCGTGCTCGGCACGCGGGCGGTGCGCTGGCGGGAGACCGCCCCCGGCAGCGGGCGCTGGGGCCCGCCGCGGGACCTGGGCGGCGGACCGCTCGCCCCCGCGCTGAGCGTCGTCACCGACCCGGTGGGCGGCGGGCCGCTGCTGTTCGCGCTGCGCTTCGCCTCGCTGGACAGCGACCGGGCGGCCGACACCCGGGACGTGGTGGTGCTGCAGGAGGGCCGCGACTGGCAGGGGCTCGGCTGCCCCGAGGACGACCCGGACCGGGGCCGCAGGATCGGCGTGCCCGTCGCGGTGGCGGCGCCGGACGGCCGGGTGCACCTGTTCGTGCGCAACGCCGCCAAGGGGCTGAGCACCCGCGTGCGGGACCCGGAAGGCGACTGGTCCGGCTGGCGGGACCTCGGCGGCGGCGAGGTGCAGGACGGGCTGAGCGCGGTCGTGGACCGCGAGGGGCGGGTGCATGTGTTCGCCGCCGGACGCACCGCCGTCCACCACTGGTCCCAGGACGCGCCGGGCCGGCCGCTCGCCTGCCGGGCGCTGACCGCGCTGCCGGTCCCCGCCGATCCCCCGGCCGCCGCGGCGGAGTCCGACGGCTCCCTGTCGCTGGCCTACCGGCCGCCCGCGAGCGACGAACTCCTCGTCCACCGGCTCGGCCTCGTCCGGGCGGCGCTCGGGCCGGACCGCACCCGGCACTTCGACGGCTACGGCCCCCTCGCCCTGGCCCACGGGCTGCTCGCCGGCCGCGCCGGCGACGGCACCGTCCACGTCGCCGGCCTCGCGCACCCGGCCGCCGCGGCGCGCCCGGGCGCCCCCGGGTACGGGTTCCCGGCGCTGCACACCGGCCCCGGGGACCGGCCGGCCGTCGTGGGCTTCGGTACGGACGCGACGCCCTGGATCTGGCGGCCGCGACTGCGCACCCCTGTGTGAGGACCCGTCCCGACCCGTCCCCGGAACGACGGCGAGGGCCCCGGCCCACCGCGTGAACGGTGGGCCGGGGCCCTCGTACGGCTCGCCTACGGCAAGCGGCAGATCGCCGGGATCCTTACTTGAGGATCTTGGTGACCTGGCCGGCGCCGACGGTCCGGCCACCCTCGCGGATGGCGAACTTGAGGCCCTCCTCCATGGCGATCGGCTGGATCAGCGCGACCGTCATGGCGGTGTTGTCGCCCGGCATGACCATCTCGGTGCCCTCGGGGAGGGTCACGACGCCGGTCACGTCCGTGGTACGGAAGTAGAACTGCGGGCGGTAGTTGTTGAAGAACGGGGTGTGACGACCACCCTCGTCCTTCGACAGGATGTAGGCCTGGGCCTCGAAGTCGGTGTGCGGCGTGACCGAACCCGGCTTGATGATGACCTGGCCGCGCTCGACGTCCTCGCGCTTGATGCCGCGGAGCAGCAGACCGACGTTCTCACCGGCCTGGCCCTCGTCGAGCAGCTTGCGGAACATCTCGATGCCGGTGACCGTGGTGGTGGTCTTCTCGGTCTTGATGCCGATGATGTCGACGGTCTCGTTGACCTTGAGGATGCCGCGCTCGATACGACCGGTGACGACGGTGCCACGACCGGTGATCGTGAAGACGTCCTCGATCGGCATCAGGAACGGCTTGTCGACGTCGCGCTCCGGGGTGGGAACGGCCTCGTCCACGGCCTTCATCAGGCCGAGGAGCTTCTCGCCCCACTCCTTGTCGCCCTCCAGCGCCTTCAGCGCGGAGACGCGGACGACCGGCAGGTCGTCGCCCGGGAACTCGTACTCGGAGAGCAGCTCACGGACCTCGAGCTCGACGAGCTCCAGGATCTCCTCGTCGTCCACCATGTCGGCCTTGTTCAGGGCGACGACGATGTACGGAACGCCGACCTGGCGGGCCAGGAGCACGTGCTCCTTGGTCTGCGGCATCGGGCCGTCGGTGGCGGCGACCACGAGGATGGCGCCGTCCATCTGCGCGGCACCGGTGATCATGTTCTTGATGTAGTCCGCGTGACCGGGGCAGTCGACGTGGGCGTAGTGGCGCGCCTCGGTCTGGTACTCGACGTGCGCGATGGAGATGGTGATACCGCGCTGGCGCTCCTCGGGAGCCTTGTCGATCTGGTCGAAGGCCGAGGCCTCGTTCAGGTCCGGGTACGCGTCGTGCAGCACCTTGGTAATGGCGGCCGTGAGGGTCGTCTTACCGTGGTCGATGTGACCGATGGTGCCGATGTTGACGTGCGGCTTAGTCCGCTCGAACTTCGCCTTCGCCACTGGGGTCCTCCTGTGGAGTTGCTGTACGCCTTACTTCATCGGCGCCAGGGTGATCTTTGCTGGGTTACGGGCGGCCGGGGCATCCGACGCTCCCCTTGCGGTTCGCGGCGGAATGCCCCCAAGCCTCCCGGTCAAGCCTAGTGCGGGAACAACTGCTGGGTTACTCGCCCTTGGCCTTCGCGATGATCTCCTCGGCGACGTTCTTGGGAACCTCGGCGTAGGAGTCGAACTGCATCGAGTAGCTCGCGCGACCCGACGTCTTGCTGCGGAGGTCGCCGACGTAGCCGAACATCTCCGACAGCGGCACCAGGCCCTTGACGACCCGGGCGCCACTGCGCTCCTCCATGGCCTGGATCTGGCCACGGCGGGAGTTGAGGTCGCCGATGACGTCGCCCATGGACTCCTCGGGCGTGGTGACCTCGACGGCCATCATCGGCTCGAGGAGGACGGGGCTCGCCTTGCGGGCGCCCTCCTTGAAGGCCTGCGAACCGGCGATCTTGAACGCCAGCTCGGAGGAGTCGACCTCGTGGTAGCCACCGTCGAGAAGGGTGACGCGGACGCCGACCATCTCGTAGCCGGCCAGGATGCCGAACTTCATGGCCTCCTGGGCACCGGAGTCCACCGACGGGATGTACTCGCGGGGGATGCGGCCACCGGTGACCTTGTTGACGAACTCGTAGGAGGCGTCTCCGCCCTCCAGCGGCTCCAGCGCGATCTGCACCTTCGCGAACTGGCCGGTACCGCCGGTCTGCTTCTTGTGCGTGTAGTCGATCCGCTCGACCGCCTTGCGGATGGTCTCGCGGTAGGCGACCTGGGGCTTGCCCACGTTCGCCTCGACCTTGAACTCGCGCTTCATGCGGTCGACCAGCACCTCGAGGTGCAGTTCGCCCATGCCGCCGATGATCGTCTGGCCGGTCTCCTCGTCCGAGTGGACCTGGAAGGAGGGGTCCTCCTCCGAGAGACGCTGGATGGCGACACCCAGCTTCTCCTGGTCGCCCTTGGACTTGGGCTCGATCGCGACCTGGATGACCGGCGCCGGGAAGTCCATGGACTCCAGGATCACCGGGTTCTTGTCGTCGGACAGCGTCTCACCGGTGGTGGTCTGCTTCAGGCCCATGACGGCGACGATGTCGCCGGCGCCCACCGACTCGATCTCCTCACGCTTGTTCGCGTGCATGCGGTAGATCTTGCCGATGCGCTCCTTCTTGCCCTTGACGGAGTTCAGCACGGAACTGCCGGACTCCAGGCGGCCCGAGTACACCCGGACGAAGGTGAGCTTGCCGAGGTGCGGGTCGCTCATGATCTTGAACGCGAGGCCGGAGAAGGGCTCGTCGTCCGACGGCTTGCGCTTGATGATCTGCTCGGCGTCGCCGACGGCGTGGCCCTCGATGGCCTCGACGTCCAGCGGCGACGGCAGGTAGCGCACGACCGCGTCGAGCAGGGGCTGGACGCCCTTGTTCTTGAACGCGGTGCCGCAGAACACCGGGGTGACGGTGACGGAGCCCGCGCCGCCCTTGGAGGCGAGGGTGATGCGGCGGATGGCCGCGATCAGCTGCTCCTGGCTGGGCTCGGTGCCCTCCAGGTACAGCTCCATCATCTCTTCGTCGTTCTCCGCGACGGCCTCGAGCAGCTTGCCGCGCCACTCGTCGGCGGCCTCGGTGTGGGTCTCCGGGATGTCGACGATGTCGTACATCTCGCCCTTGGTGGCCTCGGCGGACCACACGAGGGCCTTCATCTGGACGAGGTCGACCACGCCCTTGAAGTCGGCCTCGGCACCGATCGGCAGCTGCATGACCAGCGGAACCGCACCGAGGCGGTCCACGATCATGTCGACGCAGCGGTGGAACTCGGCGCCGGTGCGGTCGAGCTTGTTGACGAAGCAGATGCGCGGCACACCGTAGCGGTCCGCCTGACGCCAGACGGTCTCGGACTGCGGCTCGACACCGGCGACACCGTCGAACACCGTCACGGCACCGTCGAGCACGCGCAGCGAACGCTCCACCTCGACGGTGAAGTCGACGTGACCCGGGGTGTCGATGATGTTGATGGTGTGGTCGACGTTCTCCAGCGGCCAGTGGCAGGTCGTCGCGGCCGACGTGATCGTGATGCCGCGCTCCTGCTCCTGCTCCATCCAGTCCATGGTGGCAGCGCCGTCGTGGACTTCGCCGATCTTGTACGAGACACCGGTGTAGAACAGGATCCGCTCGGTGGTCGTCGTCTTGCCCGCGTCGATGTGGGCCATGATCCCGATGTTGCGGACCCTGGCCAGGTCAAGTGAAGTGGTAGCCATAAGGCTTCAGTCTTCTCTCGGTTCTCTCGATGGGGGCGCGGACTACCAGCGGTAGTGCGCGAAGGCCTTGTTGGACTCGGCCATCTTGTGGGTGTCCTCGCGACGCTTGACCGCGGCGCCCAGACCGTTGCTGGCGTCCATCAGCTCGTTCATCAGACGCTCGGTCATGGTCTTCTCGCGGCGGGCGCGGGAGTAACCCACCAGCCAGCGCAGCGCCAGGGTGTTGGCGCGGCCGGGGCGGACCTCGATCGGCACCTGGTAGGTCGCGCCACCGACACGGCGGGACTTGACCTCCAGGGAGGGCTTGACGTTCTCCAGGGCGCGCTTGAGCGTGATGACCGGGTCCTGCCCGGTCTTCTCGCGCAGGCCCTCGAGGGCGCCGTACACGATGCGCTCGGCGGTGGAGCGCTTGCCGTGCAGCAGGATCTTGTTGACGAGCGACGTCACCAGAGGAGAACCGTAGACCGGGTCGATGATGACCGGGCGCTTCGGGGCGGGGCCCTTACGAGGCATTCTTACTTCTCCTTCTTGGCGCCGTAGCGGCTGCGGGCCTGCTTGCGGTTCTTGACACCCTGGGTGTCGAGCGAGCCGCGGATGATCTTGTAGCGAACACCCGGCAGGTCCTTCACACGGCCACCACGCACGAGCACGATGGAGTGCTCCTGCAGGTTGTGACCCTCACCCGGGATGTAAGCGGTGACCTCGATGCCGCTGGTCAGTCGCACACGAGCGACCTTACGCAGGGCAGAGTTCGGCTTCTTCGGGGTGGTCGTGTAGACGCGCGTGCAGACGCCGCGGCGCTGGGGCGAGCCCTTCAGCGCGGGCGTCTTGTTCTTCTCGACCTTGTCCTGCCGGCCCTTTCGGACCAGCTGCTGGATCGTAGGCACCGTTTCTCCGGTTTCTGTGTGCCGACTCGATACTTCTAACCTGGGGTTTCAGCGGCTCACGCCGACCCACGCGGTCGGGTGTGTCGCGCACCTCATACGATTTCCGTCGAAGCGAAAATGCGTATTTGTCGGCGTATCGGCCTCGGTGTCCCGTACGGACAAGTGCACGCACGAGAACCCGGGCACACCCCAGGCACAAGGTCAGAGCGTACCCAGCGCTCAGCCTTCGGTCAAAACATATGGTCTCGGCCGATGCCGCACCCTCCCGCCGGGCCCCTGCGGGGCTCGCGTGAACGCACTCAGCCGTGACTGACCGCCACTACCACCATAACGACGATCGCGGTGATCGCGACCGTGAACGCGGTCAGAAGGTATCCCATCACCAGACCGCACACCGCGAGCGCGTCGCCCCGCTCACCCGTGCGCCGGATCTCCCGCCGCGCCATGTGCCCCAGCACCACGGCCGGTATCCCCGGGACCAGCAGCCCGAACATCCCCACCGCGCCGCAGACCAGCGAGGCGACCGCCTTGGCGTTGACGGGCGGCGGCGGCGTGGGCAGCCGGCGGGGACGCGGGATGTCCGCGGTGAGTCCGTACAGCTCCTGGAAGGTCACCGCCTGGTAGGCCAGCCCGACCCGGTCCTCGAACTCCGGCTGGGTCAACCGGCCTTCGGCGAACGCCACCTTGAGCACGTCCACCGTACGCTCACGATCATCGTTGGCAGCCCGCATCGCTCCATTATGCCCGGAAAACCACGTTCCGAGGGTGTCCCGTCGCACGGTCGGCCGGACCGTGCCGCCCCTCCCCCCGGCCGGACCGCCCCGCAGGGCCCCACAAGCCCTTCAGGGAAGGCGGAAAGCCGCTGGGCGGCCACCCCCGAAGGGATGACCGCCCAGCGGCTTCGAGCGGACGACTCAGCCGTTGTACGGGCCGTAGTCGTAGTCCTCCAGCGGGACGGCCTGGCCGGAGCCGGTGCCGAACGGGCTGTAGTCGATGTCGTCGTAGCCGACGGCCGAGTACATCGCGGCCTTGGCCTCCTCGGTGGGCTCGACCCGGATGTTGCGGTAGCGGGACAGACCCGTACCGGCCGGGATGAGCTTGCCGATGATGACGTTCTCCTTGAGGCCCAGCAGGGAGTCGGACTTGGCGTGGATCGCCGCGTCCGTCAGGACCCTGGTCGTCTCCTGGAAGGAGGCGGCCGACAGCCAGGACTCGGTGGCCAGCGAGGCCTTGGTGATACCCATCAGCTGCGGACGGCCGGAGGCCGGGTGGCCACCCTCCGCCACGACCCGACGGTTCTCGGTCTCGAAGCGGCCGCGCTCGACCAGCTCGCCCGGCAGCAGCTCCGCGTCGCCGGACTCGATGATCGTCACCCGGCGGAGCATCTGCCGGATGATGATCTCGATGTGCTTGTCGTGGATCGACACGCCCTGCGAGTTGTAGACCTTCTGGACTTCCCCGACCAGGTGGACCTGGACGGCCCGCTGACCCAGGATGCGCAGCACGTCGTGCGGGTTGGTGGCACCCACGGTCAGCTTCTCGCCGACCTCGACGTGGTCGCCCTCGCCGACCATCAGACGGGCACGCTTGGAGATCGGGTAGGCGATCTCCTCGGCACCGTCGTCCGGGGTGATGACGATCTTCTTGGTCTTCTCGGTCTCCTCGATCCGGATGCGGCCGGCCGCCTCCGAGATCGGGGCGACACCCTTGGGGGTACGCGCCTCGAAGAGCTCGACGACACGCGGCAGACCCTGGGTGATGTCGTCACCGGCCACACCACCGGTGTGGAAGGTACGCATCGTCAGCTGGGTGCCGGGCTCACCGATGGACTGGGCGGCGATGATGCCGACCGCCTCGCCGATGTCCACCAGCTTGCCGGTCGCGAGCGAACGGCCGTAGCACATCGCGCAGGTGCCCACCGCGGACTCGCAGGTCAGGACCGAGCGGGTCTTGACCTCCTCGACGCCGTTGTGGATGAGCTGCTCGATGAGCACGTCGCCCAGGTCGGTGCCGGCCGTGGCCAGCACCTTGCCGTCGACCACGACGTCCTCCGCGAGGCAGCGCGCGTACACGCTGGTCTCGACGTCCTCCGTCTTGCGCAGCGAACCGTCCTCGGCACGCTCGGCGATCGCCAGCTTGAGGCCGCGCTCGGTGCCGCAGTCCTCCTCGCGGATGATGACGTCCTGGGAGACGTCGACCAGACGACGCGTCAGGTAACCGGAGTCGGCGGTACGCAGGGCGGTGTCCGCGAGACCCTTACGGGCACCGTGGGTGGAGATGAAGTACTCCAGCACGGTGAGACCCTCACGGAACGACGCCTTGATGGGCCGCGGGATGGTCTCGTTCTTCGCGTTGGACACCAGGCCACGCATACCCGCGATCTGACGCATCTGCATCATGTTTCCGCGGGCGCCCGAGTCGACCATCATGAAGATCGGGTTGGTCTTCGGGAAGTTCGCGTTCATCGCCTCGGCGACCTCGTTGGTCGCCTTGGTCCAGATCGCGATCAGCTCCTGCGTGCGCTCGTCCTTGGTGATCAGACCGCGCTCGTACTGCTTCTGGACCTTCTCGTCCTGTGCCTCGTAGCCCGCGATGATGGCCTTCTTGGCCTCGGGCACGACGACGTCGGAGATGGCCACGGTGACACCGGAACGGGTCGCCCAGTGGAAGCCGGACGCCTTCAGGTTGTCGAGCGTCGCCGCCACGATGACCTTCGGGTAGCGCTCGGCGAGGTCGTTGACGATCTCGGAGAGCTGCTTCTTGCCGACCGGGTAGTCCACGAACGGGTAGTCCTCGGGCAGCAGCTCGTTGAAGAGCGCACGGCCCAGGGTCGTGTTCAGCCGGAAGGAGTCACCGAGCTGCCAGGGCTCCTCGCCCTCGACGTCCGCCGGCGGGGTCCAGCCACGCGGCGGGACGGTCCCGATCGGGAACCGGATGTCGATCCTCGACTGCAGCGAGAGCTCGCGCGCGTCGAAGGCCATGATCGCCTCGGCGGTCGAGCCGAACGCCCGGCCCTCGCCCCGGAGCTCGCGCTCCTCCGCGTCCGTGGTGAGGAAGAACAGACCCAGGACCATGTCCTGCGTCGGCATCGTCACCGGACGGCCGTCGGCGGGCTTGAGGATGTTGTTCGAGGACAGCATCAGGATGCGGGCCTCGGCCTGCGCCTCCGCGGACAGCGGCAGGTGCACGGCCATCTGGTCGCCGTCGAAGTCCGCGTTGAACGCGGTGCAGACGAGCGGGTGGATCTGGATGGCCTTGCCCTCGACCAGCTGCGGCTCGAAGGCCTGGATGCCCAGGCGGTGCAGGGTCGGCGCACGGTTCAGCAGCACCGGGTGCTCGGCGATGACCTCTTCGAGCACGTCGTACACGACCGTGCGGCCGCGCTCGACCATGCGCTTGGCCGACTTGATGTTCTGCGCGTGGTTCAGGTCCACCAGGCGCTTCATCACGAACGGCTTGAAGAGCTCCAGCGCCATGGCCTTGGGCAGACCGCACTGGTGCAGCTTGAGCTGCGGGCCGACGACGATGACCGAACGGGCCGAGTAGTCGACGCGCTTGCCGAGCAGGTTCTGACGGAACCGGCCCTGCTTGCCCTTGAGCATGTCGGACAGCGACTTCAGCGGACGGTTGCCGGGGCCCGTGACCGGGCGACCACGACGGCCGTTGTCGAAGAGCGCGTCCACGGCCTCCTGGAGCATGCGCTTCTCGTTGTTCACGATGATCTCGGGGGCACCGAGGTCGAGGAGGCGCTTGAGGCGGTTGTTGCGGTTGATGACGCGGCGGTACAGGTCGTTCAGGTCGGAGGTCGCGAAGCGGCCACCGTCCAGCTGCACCATCGGACGCAGGTCCGGCGGGATCACCGGGACGCAGTCCAGCACCATGCCCTGGGGCTTGTTGGTGGTCTGCAGGAAGGCGGAGACGACCTTGAGGCGCTTGAGCGCACGGGTCTTCTTCTGGCCCTTGCCGGTACGGATGATCTCGCGGAGCTTGGCGGCCTCCTCGTCCAGGTCGAAGGACTCCAGGCGCTTCTGCAGCGCCGCGGCACCCATCGAACCCTGGAAGTAGGTGCCGAAGCGCTCCCGCAGCTCGCGGTAGAGCAGCTCGTCACCCTCCAGGTCCTGGACCTTGAGGTTCTTGAAGCGGGACCACACCTCGTCGAGCCGGTCCAGCTCGCGCTGGGCACGGTCGCGCAGCTGCTTCATCTCACGCTCGGCGCCCTCGCGCACCTTGCGGCGCACGTCGGACTTGGCGCCCTCGGCCTCCAGCTCGCCGAGGTCGGCCTCGAGCTTCTTCTGCCGGGACTCGATGTCCGCGTCACGGCGCTGCTCGATCTGCTGGCGCTCGACGGAGACCTGGGCCTCCAGCGAGGACAGGTCGCGCGTGCGCCGCTCGTCGTCCACCCACGTGATCATGTAGGCGGCGAAGTAGATGACCTTCTCGAGGTCCTTCGGGGCGAGGTCGAGCAGGTAGCCCAGCCGCGACGGAACGCCCTTGAAGTACCAGATGTGGGTCACGGGAGCGGCCAGCTCGATGTGGCCCATCCGCTCACGACGCACCTTGGCGCGAGTGACCTCGACGCCGCAGCGCTCGCAGATGATGCCCTTGAAGCGGACACGCTTGTACTTGCCGCAGTAGCACTCCCAGTCCCGGGTGGGGCCGAAGATCTTCTCGCAGAAGAGTCCGTCCTTCTCGGGCTTCAGGGTGCGGTAGTTGATGGTCTCAGGCTTCTTGACCTCGCCGTGGGACCACTGTCGGATGTCGTCCGCGGTCGCAAGGCCGATCCGCAGCTCGTCGAAGAAGTTGACGTCGAGCACTTTGTCGTCAATCCCTCTTTCGGGGTCGAAAGTCAAACATGTCTGAACGGTCCGGGGGAGGCGGGGAGCCGCTCACTGGCGGCTCCCCGGCCGGCCCGTCAGACCTCTTCGACGCTGCTCGGCTCGCGCCGGGACAGGTCGATTCCGAGCTCCTCCGCCGCGCGGAAGACGTCCTCGTCCGTGTCGCGCATCTCGATGGACATGCCGTCCGAGGACAGCACCTCCACGTTGAGGCAGAGCGACTGCATTTCCTTGATGAGCACCTTGAAGGACTCGGGAATGCCCGGCTCGGGGATGTTCTCGCCCTTGACGATGGCCTCGTAGACCTTCACGCGGCCCAGGACGTCGTCGGACTTGATGGTGAGGAGTTCCTGCAGCGCGTAGGCCGCACCGTACGCCTCAAGGGCCCACACCTCCATCTCACCGAAGCGCTGACCACCGAACTGCGCCTTACCACCCAGCGGCTGCTGGGTGATCATCGAGTACGGACCGGTGGAGCGGGCGTGCAGCTTGTCGTCCACCAGGTGGTGCAGCTTGAGGATGTACATGTAGCCGACCGAGATCGGGTCCGGGAACGGCTCGCCGGAGCGGCCGTCGAAGAGCCGGGCCTTGCCGGAGGGCAGCACCATGCGCCGGCCGTCGCGGTTCGGGATCGTGGCCTCGAAGAGACCGGCGATCTCGTCCTCGCGGGCACCGTCGAACACCGGGGTGGCGACGTTGGTGCCGGGAGCGACCTGGTCGGCGCCGATGGCCGCCAGGCGGCGCGCCCACTCGTCGCCGAGGCCGGAGACGTCCCAGCCCTGCGCGGCGAGCCAGCCGAGGTGGATCTCCAGGACCTGTCCCGGGTTCATCCGGGACGGGACGCCCAGCGGGTTGAGGATGATGTCGACCGGGGTGCCGTCCTCCAGGAACGGCATGTCCTCGATCGGCAGGATCTTGGAGATGACGCCCTTGTTGCCGTGACGGCCGGCGAGCTTGTCACCATCGGTGATCTTGCGCTTCTGCGCCACGTAGACGCGGACCAGCTGGTTCACGCCCGGCGGCAGCTCGTCGCCCTCCTCGCGGTCGAAGACGCGCACGCCGATGACCTTGCCGGTCTCGCCGTGCGGCACCTTCAGCGAGGTGTCACGGACCTCACGGGCCTTCTCGCCGAAGATCGCGCGCAGCAGGCGCTCCTCCGGGGTCAGCTCGGTCTCGCCCTTCGGGGTGACCTTGCCCACCAGGATGTCGCCGGCGACGACCTCGGCACCGATGCGGATGATGCCGCGCTCGTCGAGGTCGGCCAGGACCTCCTCGGAGACGTTCGGGATGTCCCGGGTGATCTCCTCGGGGCCGAGCTTGGTGTCACGGGCGTCGACCTCGTGCTCCTCGATGTGGATCGAGGAGAGGACGTCGTCCTGCACCAGGCGCTGGCTGAGGATGATCGCGTCCTCGTAGTTGTGACCCTCCCACGGCATGAACGCCACCAGGAGGTTCTTGCCGAGCGCCATCTCACCGCGCTCGGTGGACGGGCCGTCGGCGAGCACCTGGCCGGCGATCACGCGGGCGCCCTCGTCCACGACGACCTTCTGGTTGAAGGACGTGCCCTGGTTCGAGCGGGAGAACTTGGCCACCCGGTAGGTGTTGTACGTGCCGTCGTCGTTGGCGACGGTGACGTAGTCCGCGGAGACCTCCTGGACCACACCGTCCTTGTCGGCCTTGATGACGTCACCGGCGTCGACCGCACAGCGGTACTCCATGCCGGTGCCGACCAGCGGGGCCTGCGCCTTGAGCAGCGGCACGGCCTGGCGCATCATGTTCGATCCCATGAGCGCGCGGTTGGCGTCGTCGTGCTCGAGGAACGGGATCATGGCGGTCGCGACCGACACCATCTGGCGCGGCGAGACGTCCATGTAGTCCACGTCCTCGCCGGGGACGTAGTCGATCTCGCCACCACGGCGGCGCACCAGGACGCGGGACTCCGCGAAGTGGTCGTCGTCCGTCAGCGGGGCGTTCGCCTGGGCGATGACGTAGCGGTCCTCCTCGTCGGCCGTGAGGAAGTTGACCTCGTCGGTGACGACACCGTTCTCGTCGACCTTGCGGTACGGGGTCTCCACGAAACCGAACGCGTTGACCCGGCCGTAGGAGGCCAGCGAGCCGATCAGACCGATGTTCGGGCCTTCGGGGGTCTCGATCGGGCACATGCGTCCGTAGTGGGACGGGTGCACGTCACGGACCTCGAAGCCGGCCCGCTCACGGGACAGACCACCGGGGCCCAGCGCGGACAGACGGCGCTTGTGGGTCAGGCCCGACAGCGGGTTCGTCTGGTCCATGAACTGGGACAGCTGGCTGGTGCCGAAGAACTCCTTGATGGAGGCGACGACCGGCCGGATGTTGATCAGGGTCTGCGGCGTGATCGCCTCGACGTCCTGGGTGGTCATCCGCTCGCGGACGACGCGCTCCATGCGGGCCAGACCCGTGCGGACCTGGTTCTGGATGAGCTCGCCGACGTTGCGCAGACGACGGTTGCCGAAGTGGTCGATGTCGTCGACCTCGACGACCACGGAGGAACCGTTGTCGCCGGTGGTCTCGGTCTCGCCCGCGTGCAGCTTGACCAGGTACTTGATCGCCGAGATGACGTCCTCGACGGTCAGCACACCGGCGTCCAGCGGCGCGTCGGCACCCAGCTTCTTGTTGATCTTGTAGCGGCCGACCTTGGCCAGGTCGTAGCGCTTGGGGTTGAAGTAGAGGTTCTCCAGCAGCGTCTGCGCGGCCTCACGGGTCGGCGGCTCGCCCGGACGCAGCTTGCGGTAGATGTCGAGCAGCGCGTCGTCCTGGCCCTGGGTGTGGTCCTTCTCCAGGGTGGCGCGCATCGACTCGTACTCGCCGAACTCCTCGAGGATCTGCTCGGTGGTCCAGCCGAGCGCCTTCAGGAGGACGGTGACGGACTGCTTGCGCTTGCGGTCGATGCGGACACCGACCATGTCGCGCTTGTCGATCTCCATCTCCAGCCAGGCACCACGCGAGGGGATGACCTTGGCGGAGTAGATGTCCTTGTCGGACGTCTTGTCGATCTGGCTGTCGAAGTAGACACCCGGCGAGCGCACCAGCTGGGACACCACGACACGCTCGGTGCCGTTGATGACGAAGGTGCCCTTGTTGGTCATGAGCGGGAAGTCGCCCATGAAGACCGTCTGGGACTTGATCTCGCCGGTCTCGTTGTTGGTGAACTCGGCCGTGACGAAGAGCGGCGCGGCATACGTGAAGTCGCGCTCCTTGCACTCGTCGATCGAGTTCTTCGGAGGCTCGAAACGGTGGTCGCGGAAGGTCAGCGACATCGACCCGGAGAAGTCCTCGATCGGCGAGATCTCCTCGAAGATCTCCTCCAGACCGGACTTGGTGGGGACGTCCTGACCACTGTCCAGGGCCGCCTCGACGCGAGCCTTCCAGGCGGCGTTGCCGAGAAGCCAGTCAAAGCTCTCGGTCTGCAGCGCGAGGAGGTTCGGGACCTCGAGCGGCTCCTTGATCTTCGCGAAAGAGATGCGCAGCGGGGCGGTGCTTGCGCCGTTGTTCGTATTGGCAGTCGAGGCGTTGCGCGAGGCGGCCAAGAGGGGGTCCTTCCGAGGGCTCGGACTCACTACGCGCGTACCGGCTTCCGCCCCCGGGCGCAGACAAGGATGCCCTGGTCAGGACGGTTCCTCATGTGTGCTCAGGCTTGGGCTTGCCCCTGGTGACGGGCCAGGCGGCAGCTAACAGGCAGCGCAAAGGGTCAGTGTAGCCACTTGGCACACTGATGTCCAGTGCAGAGTTTCGGAGACCGGTGCTGCACCAATCTCGTCCTCCGGAGGGGTCCGTGGGATCCCCTTGTTGTGAGCCGTCATGCCCTCATTCGCGCTTGCCAGGTGAGGCATTCCCGCATCGCCCTCGATCCATGCCTCGGTCCATGGCCGATGTGACGACGCGTCCTGAGAATCGCGCGCCACGTGCGGTTCGTCAAGGGCTCCGCCCCGCGGAGATCGTCACAGCTGAAGGAAGCCGACGGTCCCGGAGCGGTGATGATCACCCTACCCGGGCCTGTCGCCGGAGCGGGTGACGCACCACGCAAACGACCGAGGGCGGCCACCCGAATGGGTGGCCGCCCCGCGGCTGATCAGCCCCCCGGAAGGGGCAGGGATCACTTGACCTCGACGGACGCGCCCGCGGCCTTGAGGGACTCGGCGGCCTTCTCCGCGGCCTCCTTGTTGACCTTCTCGAGGACCGGCTTCGGGGTGCCGTCGACGAGGTCCTTGGCCTCCTTCAGACCCAGGGAGGTCAGCTCGCGCACGACCTTGATGACCTGGATCTTCTTCTCGCCGGCGCCGGTGAGGATGACGTCGAACTCGTCCTGCTCCTCGACGGCCTCGGCGGCGGCGCCACCAGCGGCACCACCGGCGGCGGCGACGGCGACCGGGGCGGCGGCGGTGACGTCGAACTTCTCCTCGAAGGCCTTCACGAACTCGGAGAGCTCGATGAGGGTCATCTCCTCGAACTGCGCGAGCAGGTCGTCCTGGCTGAGCTTCGCCATGATGGCGGTCCTTCCACTAATTCGGCGGGTGCCGGATGTACATGTCGGCGGGCGTACGGGCCCGCTAGAGCACGGGAGTGGTTACTCCGCGTCCTCGGCGGGAGCCGGCGTACCGGCACCGCCCTGCTCGGCCTTCGCGCGCAGCGCTTCCACGGTGCGGACGAGCTTCGACGGCAGGGCCTGGAAGACAGCAGCGGCCTGGCCCTGCTTGGCCTTCATGGCACCCGCCAGCTTGGCGAGCAGCACCTCGCGGGACTCGAGGTCCGCGAGCTTCTTGATCTCATCGGCGGACAGCGGCTTGCCGTCAAGCACGCCGCCCTTGATGATGAGGTTCGGGTTCTCCTTGGCGAAGTCACGGAGACCCTTCGCCGACTCCACCGGGTCACCGGTGACGAAGGCGACCGCCGTCGGACCCGCGAACAGGTCGTCCAGGGCGGTGATCCCGGCCTCGTTGGCCGCGATCTTGGTCAGCGTGTTCTTCACCACGGCGTACTGGGCGTTCTCACCGAGCGAACGGCGCAGCGTCTTGAGCTGCGCCACGGTGAGACCGCGGTACTCGGTCAGCACGGCGGCGTTGGAGCTGCGGAACTTGTCCGTCAGCTCTGCGACCGAACCGGCCTTGTCGGGCCTCGCCATAGAGCCTCGGCCTCCTTCCGGGTGATTCGGACCGCACGGGAAGGGGCCGGGCAAAAACAAACGCCCCGGCGCAGGCGCACGGGGCGTTACTCGACCGGAACCACGATGCGATTCCGGGAGTACATCCACTGTCACCTGCGCGGGCCGTCCGCATCAGCGGATCCTTCGGCTGCCGCGCCCTCGCGGGCGCGCCAACAACCAGCGGTCTTTGGCTTCAGCAGAAGGGTACGCGAACGGCTCCGCGCCAGGCAAATCCGTTACCGGGGCAGGTCAGCCGCCCAGGCCGGTACCCCCGTCCAGTCCGGACGCCTTCATGTCCGCCAGCATCCCGAAGAGGTCGACCGTGTCCTTCGCCGGAGGCGCCTGGACGTTCACCGCGGCGCCGTAGTCGGAGTAGGAGGCACTCATGCGGACCGTGCCCTCGGGCGTCTTCGTCCCCACGACCATCTTCACCGGGTAGTGGTCCCGGTTGACCCAGACCTCGGTGTCGTAGCCCTTGACGCCCGCCTTCTTGAGGTTGGCGATCAGGGCCTCGCGCTCCTTCGCGGAGAGGACGTCGGACGACGTGTTGGCGTCCACCATCTCCTCGAAGGTCAGCGTGCCCTTGTAGTGGTCCGCCTCGACGCCGCCGACCTTCTCCGAGCCGACGTGCTTGAGGCTGGGCGACTGGAGCAGCAGGGCGAGCTGCTCGGCCGGGTCCTGATTCGCGCTGTCCAGGCCGCCGGTCATCTTCTGCTGCAGCTCCTTGCTGCCGCTGACCTCGGCCGCGGCCTTCAGGTCCAGCTTCATCCAGCGCTTGCCGCCCATCTCGGCGGCGGACTTCTCCCCCATGTCCATGTACATGGCCTGGTCCAGCATGATCATCCGGATCCGGGAGGGGGCGTCCGGGTCCGCGGCCGTCAGGGCGGCGCCGTCCATGGTGACGTCCATGACCGCCGGATCCCATCCCTGCACGCCGGCGATGCGCACGGTGCCGCCGCCCTGGGCGCCGGCCGGCACGGTGATCGTCATACGGACCTTGGCGGACTTGGCCTCCGAGGTCTTGCGGAAGGCGGCCTGGATGGCCTCGGTGATGTCCCCCTGCGTCTGGACGGCCTCTTGGGGCGCGTCGGCCTTCTTGCGCTTCTTGCTGCTGCCGCCGTCGTCGTCGCAGCCCGCGAGCCCGACCACGACGGCCACGGCCGCCAGACCGACGCCCACACGCTTCGCTGCCGACAAGCTCATGAAAACCCCACCCCATGCCGTCCGTCGTCCACTGGTCCCGGTGGAACCGCTCGTCACGTTAACGCACCGCGCCGACACAGTCGTACGAAAAAACCGGCCCCGCACCTCCGGAGAGGCGCGGGGCCGGCTTCACAGCTGCACGGGCCTGGCGGCCCGACCCGGTCAGACGGCGGCCGGGTCCTCCTCGACGAGGAGGTTGCGGGTGCGGTTCGGGTCGAGCGGGATGCCGGGGCCCATCGTGGTGCTGATGGCGGCCTTCTTGATGTACCGACCCTTGGCGGCGGACGGCTTCAGACGCAGGATCTCGTCCAGGGCGGCGCCGTAGTTCTCGACCAGCTGCTGCTCACCGAACGAGGTCTTGCCGATGATGAAGTGCAGGTTCGAGTGCTTGTCGACGCGGAACTCGATCTTGCCGCCCTTGATCTCCGTGACGGCCTTGGCCACGTCGGGGGTGACGGTGCCGGTCTTCGGGTTCGGCATCAGACCACGGGGGCCGAGGACGCGGCCGAGGCGGCCGACCTTGCCCATGAGGTCCGGGGTGGCGACGACGGCGTCGAAGTCCAGACGGCCCTTCGCGACCTCGTCGATCAGCTCGTCGGCGCCGACGATGTCGGCGCCCGCGGCACGCGCGGCCTCGGCACGGTCACCGGTCGCGAAGACCAGGACCCGGGCGGTCTTACCGGTGCCGTGCGGAAGGTTCACGGTGCCACGGACCATCTGGTCGGCCTTGCGCGGGTCGACGCCCAGACGGAAGGCAACCTCGACGGTGCCGTCGAACTTGCTGGTGGAGGTGTCCTTGGCCAGACGGACGGCCTCGAGGGGCGCGTACAGACGCTCCCGGTCGATCTTGGCGTCCGCAGCCCGGAGGGACTTGCTGCGCTTGCTCACTACTGCTCCTGTGTGTCTTGAGGAGTCGTGGTGCGGACCGAGCAGGTCCTACCACGGCACTGCTGGTGGAGTGGTCAGCCCTCGACCGTGATGCCCATGGAACGCGCGGTGCCGGCGATGATCTTCTCGGCGGCGTCCAGGTCGTTCGCGTTGAGGTCGGGCAGCTTGGTCGTGGCGATCTCGCGGACCTGGTCGCGCGTAAGCTTCGCGACCTTGGTCTTGTGCGGCTCGCCGGAGCCCTTCTCCACACCCGCGGCCTTGAGGATCATGCGGGAGGCCGGCGGGGTCTTGGTGATGAAGGTGAAGGAGCGGTCCTCGTAGACCGTGATCTCCACCGGGATCACCCAGCCACGCTGCGACTCGGTGGCCGCGTTGTAGGCCTTGCAGAACTCCATGATGTTCACGCCGTGCTGGCCCAGCGCCGGGCCCACCGGCGGGGCCGGGTTGGCCGCACCAGCGTTGATCTGGAGCTTGATAAGCCCCGTGACCTTCTTCTTCTTGGGAGGCATGTGCTCTCTCCGGGTCCTAGTGAGAGTTTTCCTGCCTGCGAGCAGGCATACCGCACCACGATAGCGGGTATCGCGCCGCGCCCTGAAACCGGGCAGGTCAGACAACCCCTCCCGCACCGCGCGGGACCCCCGCCACGGGCATTTCCCGGGCTCCGGACGGCGGCCCGCCGGCCGTCGCCGGACACGGAAGAGCCCCCGTCCCGGCGGGTGACCGCGGGCGGGGGCGCTTCGGTGGTTCGGGACCTGCTAGTTCTTCTGGATCTGGTCGAAGCTGAGCTCGACCGGCGTCTCGCGGCCGAAGATCTCCACGAGGCCCTTGACCTTCTTCGAGTCCGGGTTGATCTCGTTGATCGTGGCCTGCAGCGTCGCGAACGGGCCGTCGGTGACCGTGACCGAGTCGCCGACCTCGAAGTCCAGCACCTGGACCTCGACCTTGCGCTTCGGTACGGCACCGCCCTCGCCGCCCTCGGCAGCGGCGGCGGCCTGCTCCTCGACCTCCGGGGCCAGCATCTTGGTGACCTCGTCCAGCGTCAGCGGGTACGGGTCGTAGGCGTTGCCGACGAAGCCGGTGACGCCGGGGGTGTTGCGGACGACGCCCCAGGACTCGTTCGTCAGGTCCATGCGCACCAGCACGTAGCCGGGCAGCTTGTTCTGACGGACGGTGCGGCGGTCGCCGTTCTTGATCTGGACGACCTCTTCCTGGGGCACTTCGGCCTGGTAGATGTAGTCCTCGACGTTCAGCGAGACGGCGCGCTGCTCCAGGTTGGACTTCACGCGGTTCTCGTAACCGGCGTAGGTGTGGATCACATACCACTCGCCGGGGAGGACGCGCAGCTCCTCGCGGAACGCGGCGACCGGGTCCACCGGGGCCTGCTCCTCCGCCGCTTCCTCACCTGTCGCCTCGTCGGCCTCGTCCACCTCGTCCTCGTCGACGACCTGGACGGCAGCCTGCTCGGCGGGCTCGCCGGCGGCCTCGTCTGCAGCCTCCGCCTGGTCGATGTCGCCGTCGGCTGCCTCGACGATGTCGAGCGCGGTGTCGTCGCCCTCGACGGTCTCGTCGGCGTCGTACAGGTTCGGGTCAGACACGGTCGCTGCTTCTTCCTTCACGATGTGGAACAGGCGGTCGGGCGCCGCGGGCGCCCTCCGCGGGAGGAATCACCCGAAGACGTACGAGACGCCCTTGTTGAATCCCCAGTCAATCACGGTAACGAGCGCGATGATGACCACAACGAAGACAATCACCACGCTGGTGTACGTCATGAGCTCGCTGCGCGTGGGCCAGACGACCTTGCGGAGCTCCGCGACGATCTGGCGGTAGAAGAGCGCGAGGCGCGCGAGGGGCCCCTTCTTGCCGCGCTTGCCGCCGCGGCGGGGCTTCTTGGAGGTGGCGTCCGCGGATTCACTGTCGGGACGACCACTTTCAGGCGTCGCGGTGGAGCCCAGGGCTTCCGTCACTCGTCCTCACCTGAATCCGGGTCGTTTCCGAAACAATCCTCAAAGCGTCTGCCTGCTTGTAGCAGGGCCGGAGGGACTCGAACCCCCAACCGCTGGTTTTGGAGACCAGTGCTCTACCAATTGAGCTACGACCCTTTGAGTGCCCCCCAACGTACCGCATCCGAGCGGCTGCACGATGTGCGCAGCCAAGATCAGCTCGCGGGGGCCATCGACGGATGAGTGTACGTGTTCGCGGGCCGGGCGTCGAATGCGTCGCGTGTCCGGGCGCGGTTCGGAGCGGTTGCGCGCGGTTCTGCCCGGAACGTGAACTCGTGTGCTCCGGTGCCGCCGGGTCTGCGACGATGCAGGCATGACCGCTGCAACTGAACGACGCGTGTCGGCCCGCATCGGGTCGATCTCCGAGTCCGCGACGCTCGCCGTGGACGCGAAGGCCAAGGCCCTCAAGGCCGCCGGGCGACCGGTCATCGGCTTCGGAGCCGGCGAGCCCGACTTCCCGACGCCCGACTACATCGTCGAGGCGGCCGTGGAGGCGTGCCGCAATCCGAAGTTCCACCGCTACACGCCGGCCGGCGGCCTGCCGGAGCTGAAGGCCGCGATCGCCGCCAAGACGCTGCGCGACTCCGGCTACGAGGTCGACGCCTCCCAGATCCTGGTCACCAACGGCGGCAAGCAGGCCATCTACGAGGCCTTCGCCGCCATCCTCGACCCGGGTGACGAGGTCATCGTCCCGGCGCCGTACTGGACGACCTACCCCGAGTCGATCCGGCTGGCCGGCGGTGTCCCGGTGGAGGTGGTCGCCGACGAGACCACCGGCTACCGGGTCTCCGTCGAGCAGCTGGAGGCCGCCCGCACGGAGAAGACCAAGGTCGTGCTCTTCGTGTCGCCGTCCAACCCGACCGGCGCCGTCTACACCGAGGCCGAGACCGAGGCGATCGGCCGCTGGGCCGTCGACAACGGCCTGTGGGTGCTGACGGACGAGATCTACGAGCACCTGGTCTACGGGGACGCCGCCGCGGTCTCGCTGCCGGCGCTCTTCCCCGAGCTGCGCGACAAGTGCGTCGTGGTCAACGGCGTCGCCAAGACCTACGCCATGACCGGCTGGCGCGTGGGGTGGATCATCGGCCCCAAGGACGTCGTCAAGGCGGCCACCAACCTCCAGTCGCACGCCACCTCCAATGTGAGCAACGTCGCGCAGGTCGCCGCGCTGGCCGCCGTCTCCGGTGACCTGGTGGCCGTCGCCGAGATGCGGAAGGCCTTCGACCGGCGCCGCCAGACCGTCGTGCGGATGCTCAACGAGATCCCCGGTGTCGTCTGCCCCGAGCCGGAGGGCGCGTTCTACGCGTACCCGTCGGTCAAGGCGCTGCTCGGCAAAGAGATCCGCGGCAAGCGGCCGCAGAGCTCCGTGGAGCTCGCCGAGCTGATCCTGGAGGAGGCCGAGGTCGCCGTCGTCCCTGGCGAGGCCTTCGGGACCCCCGGTTACCTGCGCCTGTCGTACGCCCTCGGTGACGAGGACCTCGTCGAGGGCGTCTCCCGGATGCAGAAGCTGCTGGGCGAGGCCAAGGCCTGAGCCCGGGCGCAACCCGTCCCGCGGGCCCCTGACCTGCCGGTCAGGGGCCCGCGTGTGTGTGCGGGCAAGCCCTCGTTCGGGGAAAGCGGCCGAAAGCGGTACCGGCACCCCCCACCGGTGCGGCAGGATCTGTGGATGGCACGCGATGTATCCCTCCTCCCCAAGGCGCACCTCCACCTGCACTTCACCGGCTCGATGCGGCCCGCGACCCTGCTGGAGCTCGCCGACAAGTACGGTGTGCACCTCCCCGAGGCGCTGACCTCGGGCGAGCCGCCCAGTCTGCGCGCGACCGACGAGCGCGGCTGGTTCCGCTTCCAGCGCCTGTACGACATCGCGCGTTCCGTGCTCCGCTCCCCCGACGACATCCGGCGTCTGGTCCGCGAGGCCGCCGAGGAGGACGCCCGCGACGGGTCGGGGTGGCTGGAGATACAGGTCGACCCCACCTCGTACGCACCCCGCCTGGGCGGCCTGATCCCGGCCATGGAGATCATCCTGGACGCGGTGGAGACCGCCTCCCGGGAGACGGGCGTGGGCATGGCCGTCCTCGTCGCCGCCAACCGCACCAAGCACCCGCTGGAGGCCCGTACGCTGGCCCGCCTCGCGGTGCGCTACACCGACCACGGGGTGGTCGGCTTCGGGCTCTCCAACGACGAACGCCGTGGCCTGGCCCGGGACTTCGACCGGGCGTTCGCCATCGCCCGGGAGGGCGGCCTGCTGGCGGCGCCGCACGGCGGTGAGCTGGCGGGCGCGGGCAGCGTCCGCGACTGCCTGGACGACCTGCACGCCGGCCGGGTCGGGCACGGCGTGCGGGCGGCCGAGGACCCGCGGCTGATGGCCCGGCTCGCCGAGCGCGGGGTCACCTGCGAGGTCTGCCCGTCGTCCAACGTGGCCCTCGGCGTCTACGACCGGCCCGAGCAGGTGCCGCTGCGCACCCTCTTCGACGCCGGCGTGCCGATGGCGCTGGGCGCCGACGACCCGTTGCTGTTCGGTTCGCGGCTCGCCGCGCAGTACACGCTCGCCCGGGAGGCCCACGGCTTCACGGACGAGGAGCTGGCGGAGCTGGCCCGGCAGTCGGTACGCGGCTCCGCGGCCCCCGAGGGCGTGCGGACCAAGCTCCTGGCGGGGATCGACGACTGGCTCGGCGGCTGATCGGGACCGGGACGGAGCGGGCGACGGCGGCCGGGCCGCCGTCGCGCACCCGCGGCCGGTGGATCAGAGGCTCACGCCGACCGTCACCGGCTCGTTGACCAGCGTGATCCCGAAGGCCGCGTGGACGCCCCCGATGACCTCGCGGGCAAGCGCGAGCAGGTCGGCGGTCGTCGCCCCGCCC
This sequence comes from Streptomyces sp. NPDC005722, assembly GCF_040630935.1. Classification (NCBI taxonomy): domain Bacteria; kingdom Bacillati; phylum Actinomycetota; class Actinomycetes; order Kitasatosporales; family Streptomycetaceae; genus Streptomyces; species Streptomyces sp. NPDC005722. The sequence continues at coordinate 156,869 of NZ_JBEXYN010000013.1, read as the reverse complement.
CGGTTGGTGAGGGCCAGGGTGTGCTTGGTGGAGATCCGCGCGGGGCCGGTGCCGTAGCCCTTGGTGAAGCCCGCCTTGTCGATCAGCCAGGCGGCGGAGGTCTTGGTGCGGCCGTCGCCCGCGGGGTAGGCGGGGGGCGCGGCGTCCGGGCCGAGCCGGTCCTGGACGCGGGTCAGGAAGTCCGCCCAACCGGCCTCGGTGAGGACCGGGTTGGTGAAGAAGGAGCCCGCCGACCAGGTGTCGTGGTCCTCGGGGTCCAGCACCATGCCCTTGCCCGAGCGCAGCTTGAGCACCGTCTCGCGGGCGGCGTCCAGCGGCACCCGGTCGCCCGGGCCGGCACCAAGGGCGCGGGCGACCTCGGCGTACTTGAGCGGGCCGGACATGCCGTCGGCGTCCTCCAGGCGGAAGCGCACCCGCAGCACGACGTAGCGGGCGGGGTCGGCCTTGAAACGGCTGTGCCGGTAGGAGAAGGCGCACGCGGCGTTGTCCAGGACGACGGTCTCGCCGGTGCTCCGGTCGTACGCGATCACCTCGCTGATCGTGCCGGCGACCTCCTGGCCGTACGCGCCCACGTTCTGGATCGGCGTGGCCCCGGCGGAGCCCGGGATGCCGGCCAGGCACTCGACGCCGGCCAGGCCCGCCTCGACGGTGCGGGCGACGGCGTCCGTCCACACCTCGCCCGCCGCCAGCTCCAGCTCGGTGCCGTTCAGCTCGAAGCCGCGGGTGGCGATGCGCAGCGCGGTGCCGGCGAAGCCCTCGTCGGCGATCACCAGGTTGCTGCCGCCGCCGATGACCAGCAGCGGCGTCCCGGCCGCGTCCGCCTCCCGTACGGCCTCGACGACCTCGGCGTCCGTGGTCGCCGTCACCAGGCGCGTGGCGGGGCCGCCGAGGCGGAAGGTGGTCAGGGGCGCGAGCGGGGCGTCGTTGAGTACGTGCACGGCATTCAGGGTACGGGGCGGGCCGGCCCGGCCAGGGGCGCCGCCCGTCCCGTACGGGTCACAGCGCCTCGAGGACCGTCGCGTTGGCCAGCCCGCCCGCCTCGCACATGGTCTGCAGCGCGTAGCGCGCGCCCCGGGCCCGCATGGCGTGGACGAGGGTGGTCATCAGCCGGGTGCCGCTGGCCCCGAGCGGGTGGCCGAGCGCGATGGCACCGCCGTTGACGTTGACCTTGGCGGGGTCGGCGCCGGTCTCCTGGAGCCAGGCGAGGACCACGCTGGCGAAGGCCTCGTTGACCTCGAACAGGTCGATGTCCGCCAGGTCCAGCCCGGCGCGGCGCAACACGCGCTCGGTGGCCGGGACGACGCCGGTCAGCATCAGCAGGGGGTCGGAGCCGGTGACCGCGAAGCTGTGCAGCCGGGCGAGCGGGCGCAGGCCCAGGCGTTCGGCGGTCTCGCCGCTGGTGATCAGCACGGCGGAGGCGCCGTCGTTGACCGGGCTGCTGTTGCCGGCCGTGACCGACCAGTCGATCTGCGGGAAGCGCTCGGCGTAGCCGGGGTCGGCGAAGGCGGGGCGCAGTCCGGCGAGGATCTCCGGGGTGGTCGTGGGGCGGACGGACTCGTCCGTGGTGAGCCCGGCGAGCGGCGCGACCTCCGCGTCGAAGGCGCCGGCCGACCACGCCGCGGCGGCCCTGCGGTGCGACTCGGCGGCGAAGTCGTCCATCGCCTCCCGGCTGAGCGACCACTTGGCGGCGATCAGCTCCGCGCTGATGCCCTGCGGCACGAGTCCGCCGGGGAAGCGTTCGGCGACGCCCGGGCCGAACGGGTCCGCGCCGGGCGGCACGTTGGACCACATGGGCACCCGGCTCATCGACTCCACGCCGCAGGCCACGACGACGTCGTAGGCGCCGGCGATGACGCCCTGCGCGGCGAAGTGCACGGCCTGCTGGGAGGAACCGCACTGCCGGTCGACCGTGGTGGCCGGGACGGAGTCGGGGAGGCCCGCCGAGAGCCAGGCCCAGCGGGTGGTGTTCATGGCCTGCTCGCCGACCTGGTCGACGGTGCCGCCGATGACGTCGTCGATGAGCGCCGGGTCGATCCCGCTACGGCCGACGAGCTCCTTCAGGGTGTGCGCGAGCAGCTCCACCGGGTGCGTCCCGGCGAGCGCCCCACCCGGCTTGCCCTTGCCGATGGGGGTGCGGACGGCTTCGACGACGACGGCGTCACGCATGGCGTTCTCGCCTCCTGTGAGGGGGGTGTGCGCGGCGGCACCAGTTAGTTTGATTTTCCAACTCTCTGGTGGGGTCGAGGGTAGGGCGAGTGGGTTTGGAATCACAACCCGCTGTGTGAGACTGGTCGGGTGAGCCCGACCACACCTGTGCCCCCGCTGCCGGGACGCCCCTGCTCCGCCGCCGCGGCCCTGCACGTCGTCGGCGAGAAGTGGGCGCTGCTCGCGGTCCGGGAGATCCTCTACGGCAACCGGCGCTTCGACGCCGTCGCCCGCAACACCGGTGCCCCGCGCGACCGCCTCACCGCCCGGCTGCGCGCCCTGGAGGAGGCCGGCATCGTCGAACGGCGGGCCTACAGCGAGCGGCCGCCGCGGTACGAGTACCACCTGACGGAGGCGGGGCGCGACCTCGCGCCGGTCATCCGGGCGCTGGTGGCGTGGGGCGACAAGTGGGCGGTGGACGAGCCGCCGGTCGTCCTCCGGCACCGGGACGACCACCCCCTGGACGCGGTCGAGCACTGCCGCACGTGCGGGGAGGAACTCCACGACCGCGACCTCGCCCTCGACATCCGCAGCGAGGGCTGGACCACCGCGGGGCCGGCGGCGTCCGGCTGAATCGGGACGGGCGGCCCGTGCGGCGGGCGACCCGTAAGGCTGGCGGCCGGCAGGGCGGGTGCGCCGAGGTGACGCACCCACCCCCGGGCGGTGCACCGTCAGGGCGTCGCGTCGACCAGCGGCTCGACCGGGGCCGGGACCGCCTCGGCGTCCGCTGCGGCGGTCGCCTTCGCGACGCGCCGGGACGGGACGAGGAGCGCCGCGAGCGCGCCGACCGCGACGGCGGCCGCGCCCACCCAGAGGGCCGGGGTGAGGCCGTCGACGAACCGCGTCCCGGACTCGTAGCCGCCCTGGGCGGAGAAGACCGCCGCGAGCGTCGCGACGCCGAGGGCCCCGCCGACCTCGCGCAGGGCGTTGTTGGCGCCCGAGGCGATCCCCTGCTCCTCCGGCCGCACGCTGCCCATGACGATGTTGGCGCTCGGCGCGAAGTACATCGCCATCCCGACGCCGCTCACGATCAGCGACGGCACCTGCGCCGCGTACGACATGCCCGGCTCGACGACCAGGGCGAACCAGCCGAGGCCGACCGCCTGCAGGGCGAGTCCGGCGGCGACCACCGGCCGGCCGCCGACGCGGTCGGAGAGGAAGCCCGCGATGGGCGCGACGATCATCGGCATGCCGGTCCAGGGCAGCATGCGCAGCCCCGCCTCCGTCGGGGAGTAGCCCGCTACCCCCTGGAGGAACTGGCTGAGCAGGAAGATCGAGCCGAACATGCCGAGGAACATCAGCAGGCTGGCCGCGTTGATGGCGGCGAAGGCCCGGCTGCGGAAGAGCCGCATCGGCAGGATCGGGTTGCGGGCCCGCATCCCGTGCCGGACGAAGGCCGCCAGCAGCACACCGCCGCCGATGAGGCCGCCGAGGACCGGACCGCTGGTCCAGCCGTCGGCGTTGCCGCGGACGAGGGCGTAGACGATGCCGAACAGGCCCACGCTGGCGAGCACCGTGCCGGTCGCGTCGAGCCGCGGGTCGGGGCCGCGGCTCTCGGCGAGCCGCAGCCGGGCGAGGGGCAGCAGGAGCAGACCGATCGGGACGTTCAGCCAGAAGATCCACTGCCAGGAGATGTGCTCGGTGAGCGAGCCGCCGATCAGCGGTCCGGCGGCGACCGCGAGGCCGTTGACGGCTCCCCAGATGCCGAACACCATCCCGCGCCGCTCGGGCGGCACGGTGGCGGAGAGCAGGGTGAGGGTGAGGGGCATCAGGATCGCGGCGCCGACGCCCTGGACGGCGCGGGCGGCGATGAGTTCGCCCATGCCGGGGGCGAGCGCGGCGGCGGCCGAGGCAGCGGAGAAGACGCCGAGGCCCACGAGGAACATGCGGCGGCGGCCGAAGCGGTCGCCCATGGCGGCGCCGAACATCAGGAGGACGGCGAAGGTGAGCGTGTAGGCGCTCACCGTCCACTCCAGGTCCTCCAGCGCCCCGCCGAGGTCCGCGCGGATGGAGGGCAGCGCCGTGGTGACGACGAGGTTGTCGAGCGCCGCCATGAACCCGGCGACGCTGGTGATGACGAGGGCCCAGACGACGCTGCCGCGCCTGGCCTCCGTCGGGTGCTGTGCCATGAACTCCCCCACCTGATTAGTAATTGATCAATAACTTTCAGGGACATGGGTGGGCCCGGGAAGGACCCGACCCGCGCGACCCGTCAGCCCTTGCCCGGGAAGCGGTCCGCGTACAGGCCGTCGATCCCGGCCCAACTGCGCTCGTGCTGTGGGACACCGAGCGCCACCAGTACGTTCACGAGCATCCCCGTGCCGAAGAACTCCGCCGCGTCGCGGTCGCCCACCCCGGTACGCGTCGTGATGTAGTCCCACAGGCCCAGCCAGCCGCGCCGGCAGGCCTCGCGGATCTCCTCGTCGTCGACGGCGGCCACGTACATCTGCAGCTGCATCCGCAGGACGTCGCCGCCCCCGACGAGCTCCCGGTACGAACCGCACATCGCCTCGTACGCCTCCCCCCCCTCCAGCCCTTCGGCCGCCTTCTCGAAGTGCGCCTCGATCGTCTCGACGCACCGCGCCGCGGCGGCCAGGAACAGCGCCTTCTTGTTGGGGAAGAGCCGGAAGAGGTACGGCTGCGACACTCCCATGCGCTTGGCGATGACGCCGGTGGAGGTGCCGTTGTAGCCACCCGTGCCGAACTCCGTCATCGCCGCGCGGACCGCCGCCTCGCGGCGGTCCTCCGCGCTCATCCGCATCCCGTCGCCTGCCATGTGAAGTAAGTTATCAGTCAATAACAAGCCGGGACAAGAGGAAGGCGGCGGGAACGCCCGCCGCCTTCTCCTCACGGCCGCAGGGGCCGGACCACCTCACGAGGCCTGCCCCGCGGGCCCTGCCGCGCGGGTTACGCCGCGGGCTTACGCGAGCCGGACCACCGCGCGGGACATGCCCAGCACCTTCTGGCCGGCGCTGACGGCCGTCACGTCCACCCGGACCGTGCGCTCGTCGTCGTCCAGCTTGGCCGCGACCTTGGCGCTGACCTCGATCAGCGCACCCGTGCCGTCGTTCGGCACCACGACCGGCTTGGTGAAGCGCACGCCGTACTCCACGACCGCGCCCGGGTCGCCGGCCCAGTCCGTCACCACGCGCACCGCCGAGGCCATGGTGAACATGCCGTGCGCGATGACGTCCGGCAGGCCGACCTCCTTGGCGAACTTCTCGTTCCAGTGGATCGGGTTGAAGTCACCGGAGGCGCCGGCGTACCGCACGAGCGTGGCACGGTCCACCGGGAAGGAGCCGCCCGGCAGTTCGGTGCCGACCTCGACCTCGTCGTAGGAGATCTTCGCCGTCATCGGTTCACTCACCCTCCGGCGCGCGCGCCACCAGTTTCATCAGCGCCGTCACCACGTGCTCGCCGCTCTCGTCGTGGACCTCGCCGCGGACGTCCAGGACGTCGTTGCCCGCGAGCGACTTGATGGCATCGATGGCGACCGTCACCGAGAGGCGGTCACCGGCCCGGACGGGCCGGGTGTAGCTGAACTTCTGGTCGCCGTGCACCACACGGTCGTAGTCCAGTCCCAGCTCCGGGTCGAGGACGACCTGCCCCGAGGCCTTGAACGTGATCACGAACGGGAAGGTCGGCGGCGCGATCACGTCCGGGTGGCCCAGCGCCTTGGCGACGTCGGGGTCGGTGTAGGCCGGGTTCGGGTCACCGACGGCCTCGGCGAACTCGCGGATCTTCTCCCGGCCCACCTCGTACGGAGCGGTGGGCGGATACGTCCGCCCCACGAAGGACTGGTCCAGCGCCATCGGCACCTCCGGAACTCGGTCTGCGCGTCGGCGGGTCCGCCAACGCCAAGAGGCCGCCCCCGGTGACAGGGGCGGCCTCTTTGGGTCTTACGGCCTGGGTCAGCGCGTCTCGCGGTGCGCGGTGTGCGCGTTGCAGCGCGGGCAGTGCTTCTTCATCTCAAGACGGTCCGGGTCGTTGCGCCGGTTCTTCTTGGTGATGTAGTTCCGCTCCTTGCACTCCACGCAGGCCAGCGTGATCTTCGGGCGGACGTCGGTGGCGGCCACGTGAGTGCTCCTTGACGAACGGCAATAAGGTTTGAACACGGAAAGAGTAGCCGATTGAAGGACCGATCCCACAATCGGCTACGCGGGGTAGCGGCGACCGGACTTGAACCGGTGACACAGCGATTATGAGCCGCTTGCTCTACCGACTGAGCTACGCCGCTTCGATGAAGAGATCACCCGCCGGGTGGCGGGTCATCCGATCATCAGAGCCCCAATACGGAATCGAACCGTAGACCTTCTCCTTACCATGGAGACGCTCTGCCGACTGAGCTATTGGGGCGAGCGAGGAAGACATTACACGGTCCGCCGCCGAAGGTGAAATCCGTATCTTGCGGGCGGTCGCGGGACCACCTCCCACCTCCGCCGCCCCAGCCGCTCGGCCCCATACGTCACTTGACGTCACCAGTACGACTATTCGCTCTTCCCGGACGTACCGGGCGGCGCGCCCTAGGCTCGGAACCGCGTGATCTTGCCTCCGGCCCCGAGGAGCGCGATGACCGACAGCCAGCCGCAGCAGCCCACCGACCCGCCGCTCGGCGAAGCCGCCCCAGCCCCCGCCCTCCTGCTCTGCGGTGCCCGCCTCGCCGACGGCCGCACCGTCGACGTCCGCCTGGCCGGAGCGCGCATCGAGGCCGTCGGCACCGCCGGCAGCCTCCACGAGGGCACCCGGGTCGACCTCGGCGGCTACCTCCTGCTGCCCGCACCCGCAGAACCCCACGCCCACCTCGACACCGCCCTGACCGCCGGCTCCGCCGGCCCTCCCTCGTACGACGCCGAGGACGTGCAGCGCAGGGTCACCGAAGGCGCCCTCCACCAGCTCGGCCACGGGGCGACCGCGGTCCGCACCCACATCCGCATCGGCGACGTCCAGGGGCTGCGCGCCCTGGAAGCCGCGCTGCAGGCCCGGCGCGCGCTGCGCGGCCTGGTCGACGTCCAGACCGTGGCCGTGCCCCGGGTCCTGACCGGGCCCGCCGGCGCGGACGGCCTCGCCGTGCTCCGCGACGCCCTCAAGATGGGCGCCGACGTGGTGGGCGGCTGCCCCGACCTCGACCCCGACCCGGCCGGCTACGCGGAGGCCGTGCTCGGCGTAGCCGCCGAGTTCGGCCTCCCCGTCGACCTGCACACCGACGCCGCCGACCCGGCCCGGCTCTCCCGGCTCGCCGCGATGGCAGGGGGGCTGCGCCCCGGCGTCGCCCTCGGCCCCTGCGGGGGCCTGGCCCGGCTGCCGTACGACACCACCGTCCGGCTCGCCGGACAGCTCGCCGCCGCCGGGGTCTCGCTGACCGCCCTCCCCCAGGGCGCCTGCGGCGCGCTGGAGTCGGTGCGCCGGGGCGGCACCGCGCCGGTGCGCACGCTGCGTGCGGCCGGCGTCCGGATCGCCGCGGGCAGCGGCGCCCTGCGCGACCTGACCAACCCCGTCGGCCGCGGCGACCCCCTGGAGGCCGCCTTCCTGCTCGCCTCGCACGGCGAGTGCGCCCCCGGCGAGGCGTACGAGGCGGTCAGCAGGGACGCCCGTGCCGTCATGGGACTGCCCGAGGTGCGGGTGGAGGCGGGCTTCCCCGCCGAACTGCTCGCGGTGCGGGCCGACCGGCTGGAGAGCGCGCTGTCGCTCGCGTACAGCCGGATCGTCATCCACCGGGGGCGGGTCGTCTCCCGGACCAGCGCGGTACGCGAGTACACCGACACCCTGGCGCTCGACCTGCCGCGTCAGTCGAGGAGTCGCCGTGACCCGGCATGAACGGCACGCCGGGCGTAGCGTCGGTGGCATGCGCACTGTGATCGCTGGTGGACATGGACAGATCGCGCTGCGGCTGGAACGCCTGCTCGCCGCGCGCGAGGACGAGGTGGCAGGCATCATCCGCAGGCCGGAACAGGCCGGTGACCTGCGCGAGGCCGGCGCCGAGCCGATCGTGCTCGACCTGGAGTCGGCGTCGGTGGACGAGGTGGCCCGGGCGCTGTCCGGTGCCGGCGCGGTCGTCTTCGCGGCGGGCGCGGGGCCGGGCAGCGGCCTCGCGCGCAAGGAGACCGTGGACCGGGACGCCGCCGTACTGCTGGCGGACGCGGCGGAACGCGCGGGCGTACGCCGTTACCTGATGGTCTCCGCGATGGGGGCCGACGCCGATCCACGTCCCGGCACGGACGAGGTCTTCGCCGCCTATCTGCGGGCCAAGGGCGCCGCCGACGCCGAGGTGCGCCGGCGCACCGGGCTGGAGTGGACGATCGTGCGCCCCGGCCGTCTGACCGACGACCCCGGCACGGGGCGGGTCCGGCTCGCCGCCTCGACCGGGCGCGGTTCGGTGACGCGCGACGACGTCGCGGCGGTCCTCGCGGAGTTGCTGGAGACCCCTTCGACGGCCGGGCTCACGCTGGAACTGATCGAGGGTCACACCCCGGTGTCGGTCGCGGTGAAGGACGTCGCCGGCAACTGAACCGGGCCCGCGGCGGGCGGCCTCCCGCCGTGGCCCCGATTCCGCGCGGCGCGGATGCGGGCACGGGCGGGCGGGTAGAGGGGGGAACGGCCGAGATGCGATCAGCCCGGCTCTGGGCTGCACTTGATCGTATCGGGACGGCCGGCGCCATCCCCCCGACGTCACGGAGACATCATGCCGATGAAACCCCCGGCACCCCCGTTCACCCGCGAGACCGCGATCGAGAAGGTCCGCCTCGCGGAGGACGCCTGGAACAGCCGCGACCCCGAGAAGGTGTCCCTCGCCTACACGCCGGACAGCCGGTGGCGGAACCGCGGCGAGTTCGTCAACGGGCGGGAGGAGATCGTCGCCTTCCTCACCCGCAAGTGGACGAGGGAGCAGGAGTACCGGCTCATCAAGGAACTGTGGGCCTTCGACGGCAACCGCATCGCGGTCCGCTTCGCCTACGAGTGCCGCGACGACTCCGGCAACTGGTACCGCTCCTACGGCAACGAGAACTGGGAGTTCGACGACGAGGGCCTGATGCGCGTGCGGCTGGCCAGCATCAACGACACCCCCATCGCCGAGTCGGAGCGCAAGTACCACTGGCCGCTGGGGCGGCGGCCCGACGATCACCCGGGTCTGTCCGACCTCGGGTTCTGAGCGGCCCGCGCCTGCTGCCGCAACTCCACCCGGGCCGCGGGCGAGCGGCCCGGGCCGGTGTGCCAGTACGGGTGCCAGAACAGCCGGCAGGACAGCCACAGCAGGCGTCGTCTCAGGATCGCCGCGTGGGCCGGCTCTGCGGCGAGCTGCGCGTAGGTGAGGTGCCATTCGCGCTGCGCCTGCACCAGATCGGGCGGGAACACGGTGTTGGCCATGCCGTTATTCAATCACGTGTTCGATTTTCTTGGCACGCCCCCACGCGTCACTCGTAGGGGTGAGCTTGCGGCGGGGGCACCCACGCGTCCCACCCGCGCCGGACGTCCCACGACCCCGGGGCTCCCCCGCGCCCCGGGGTCGTACGGCGTACGGATGCGTGCCGCCGCTACGGGGACTGGCCTAGAGGTTCAGGACGACCAGCGCCCCCACGCCGCCGAGGGCGAGCGCGACGACCGCGTCGGCCCAGCCGCCCCTCCCCCAGCGGAACCAGCGGTCCAGCGCGAGCCGCCCGGGGCCGATGGCGGCGACACCCAGGGCCACGACGACGATCGCCAGGTTGTACTCGATGCCGCCCTGCTCGTCCCACAGCCCGCGGGCACCGGTCACGGTGACCATGGCGTTGATCATGACGCCGATCAGCGCCGCGGCGGCGAGCGGGGTGAACAACCCGAGGGCCAGACCCACGCCGCCCAGGAACTCCGAGGCCCCGCCGATGGCGGCGTATACCTTGCCCGGCGAGAAGCCCAGCTGCTCGAAGCCCTTCCCGGTGCTGGTGAGCCCCTGGCCGCCGAACCACCCGAAGAGCTTCTGCAGCCCGTGCCCCGCCATCAGGACGCCGAAGGTGAGCCGGATCAGCAGCAGGCCGCAGTCGCCCGCGGTCACCCGCGGCTGCGGCGGCACGGCGTCCTCGGTCTGCGGCGGGACGCGCAATCGCTCAGCTATGTAGTTCATGGGGAACCCTCTTCCGCCCCCGGGGCACCGGCGGGCGGTGCCGGCCGATCCCCGGGGACCAGCGGAGCGTGTCGGTGCAGTGATCGCGGATCACACGCACATCCCTCCTCCCTTTCCAGGAGTGCGCGACGGTGTGCCGCTTTCAACCACTTTCCCCTCTTTCGTACATCTCATCCCGAAATATCGGAAGTGCTGAGTGGTACCGGGGCCGCGCCGCGCGGGGCCCGGTCGTGCGGGGGCGTCCGGGCGCGGGAAGCGGAAGGAGGGGCCGAGCGGATCGTGGCCGGGTGGTGCTCGCCGGCGGCCTGCTGACCGAATTGGACGGCGCCGGCGCTCCGCGCACCGAGTGCGGGCGATCCGGCCGCCGTGGAGGCCGGGACCACGGGCCCGGCCGGGCCCGGAGCGACCGCCGGCCGCCCGACGTCACCGCAGGGCTGCGATCTGAACTCCCGTCGTTGCGAACGAAGTTGTCCGGCCGTGCAACCCTCCGCGCAGATTCGGGAGTACCTACGAACGGACGTCCAACGTGGCGGCCGCCGCATCCGGTGGTCACCGCGGGCCGGCGCGCGGGCCCACCGCGCCGGCCGCCAAGGACCGCCCGGCGCCGTGCCGGGCGGCAGCTTCGAAGGAGAAATGCTCCGTGGCTCTCAGTTTTGCCAGGAAGGCGGGCATCGCGACCGCCGCGGCCGTCGCCATCGGCGCGGTGTCCCTCGGCGCCACCGCGGTGGCGGCGCCGTCGGGCCCGGCGGCCCAGGCGGCCCCGGCCGCGCAGCGGGCCGGCGCACCCGCCGCCGTGGCCGCCGCGGCGGTCGCCGCGCCGAAGAAGCAGGCGTCCCCGGTCGTCACGCAGCTGATCGGCAAGGGCCGGGTGGACGGCAAGCTCTGGTCGGTGTCGCTGGAGTTCCACAAGACGCTGCCGGAGGGCTACGAGCTGCCGACCGCGCCCGACGGCACGCCCGCGTCCGGCACCGCACTGCTGTGCCAGCGCATGTACATCGACGGGGTGCGCATCGACCACCAGGGCGGCCCCTGGTCCGACTGCCAGCCCGTCACCGGCGCCCACGACCCGGCCGGCTCCGGCGGCATGGGCCTGTGGGGCTTCCAGGACAAGGGCACCAGCGGCACCCGCCTCATGGTCTCCAACCCCGAAGCGGCTGTCGCGTACGGCGTCATCACCTTCAGCGACGGCACCCACCGGAAGGCCGCCACGGTCACCGTCCCCGGTACGGACTACCGCGCCTGGGCGATCGCCATACCCGACGGCAAGACCATCGACACCGTCGACCAGTACGACAAGCGCCACCACCGCCTCACCCACGACACCTACTGGCGCTGACCCCGGGAAGAAGGACGGGCACCTCCTGCCGTGCAGCAACGTGACGACCGAGCCGAGGACGACGGACCGGACGCGGAGTTCACCCGGTTCGTCGCCGCCCGCTGGCGCGCCCTGACCCACACGGCGTACCTGCTCACCGGGGACTTCCACGAAGCGGAAGACCTCGTGCAGTCGACGCTGGCCAAGGTCTACCCGCACTGGGGGCGGTTGCGGCCCGAGCACGCCGAGCACTACGTGCGGCGGGCGCTGGTCAACACCAACCGCAGCCGGTACCGCCGCCGCAGGATCGCCCACCTCCTCCTCCCGTCGCTGCCCGACACCCGCACCGTCCCCGAGGACGGTGCGGGTGTCGGGGCCGTGGACGGCTACGACGCCCTGGCCCGGCTGCTCGCCGGCCTGCCCGAGCGGCAGCGGGCGGTCGTCGTGCTGCGCTACTGCGAGGACCTGTCGGCGGAGGAAGTGGCGGACGTCCTCGGCTGCTCGGTCGGCACGGTGAAGAGCCAGGCCTCCCGGGCCCTGGACAAACTGCGCAACCGGACGACGCTCGCCCGCCTTCACCCGCCCAGCCGCCCCGCAGAGGCACGATGACTCCCGACCACGACCGACGACGCCCCGCCCAAGAGGACTGGCTGCGCGACGCCTTCGCCCGGTCGCGCAACGCCTACCCCTCTTCCCAGGCCCCCGTGGACCGGATCCTCGCCACCGCGCGGGCCCGCAGGAAACGCCACCGCGCCGCCGCCGCGGTCGGCGCCGTGACCGGTGCGGCCTGCGTCCTCGCCGTCGCCCTGGCCCTCCCGTTCCACGGCCCCCGTCCCCCCGCCGGACCCGCACAGCGTTCCTCACCCGCGTCGAGCCCCACGGTCACCGCGAAGCCGGGACCCGTGACCGTGGCCGTGGGCGGCGGCACGACGGACGGCACGCCCTGGTCGGTGGCGCTGGAGTTCCACAAGACGCTGCCGGAGGGCTACGAGCTCCCGACCGCACCCGACGGCACCCCCGCGTCCGGCACCGCACTGCTGTGCCAGCGCATGTACATCGACGGCGTACGCATCGACCACCAAGGCGGACCCTGGTCCGACTGCCAGCCCGTCACCGGCGCCCACGACCCCGCCGGCTCCGGCGACACGGGCCTGTGGGGCCTGCACGACAAGGGCACCACCGGCACCCGCCTCATGGTCTCCAACCCCGAAGCCGCCGTCGACTACGGCATCGTCACCTTCAGCGACGGCACCAGCCTCAAAGCACCCACCGTCACCGTCCCCGGCACCGACTACCGCGCCTGGGCGATCGCCATACCCGACGGCAGGACCATCGCCACCGTCGACCAGTACGACGGGCGCCACCACCGCCTCACCCACGACACCTACTGGCGCTGACCCCGAAGCGCGCAGCCCGGTGTCACATTCCGCTCGGTCGCCCTGTCCTCATGGACAAGGCACACCGGCCACGGAAGGTGGGGTTCCCCCGTCATGGGCGTCGAGCAGTCGCAGCGGGCCGAAGGCCGCATCCCCACGGAGCACCCGGCCCGGTACCTGGCTCAACTGCGCACGCGGACGGGCGTGACGGGCACCGCCGCACAGCAGGAGGAGCACGCCGCGTGGTCCGACACGCACGGGACCATCGAGGCCGAGGGCGGCCGGTGCACCCTGCAGGCCGGGCCCGGCTCCCTGACGCTCCGCGTCGAAGCGGCGGACCGGGGAAGCCTCCGGCGCATCCAGCACCTGGTCACCGGACGGCTGCGGGAGATCGGCGGCCCCGAAGCACCGGAAGTCACCTGGCAGCCGGCCGCAGCCGCCACGCCACGCCCGCGACGACGAGGGACGAAGCTCGGCATCGCGGCCGTCGCCGTCCTGGTCGTCGCCGCCCACCTGGGCCTCGGCGGCCTCCTGCTCACGTCCGGCCCCTGGAAGCACTGGGCCCTCGGCGCCCTCTTGGCCGTCCTCCTGGCCAAGGCCGTCCACCTGCTCCGGCGACGCGCCGGTCGCCGCGGCAAGGCCCGCAGGCACCGCTGATCCGCGGCAGCCGCTGTAGCCGGCGGCACACGTCACGGCCGGCCGCACGACCGCCGCCCGCTCGCATCACGTCGAGATCGCCGGCTCCCGCCGACAAACCCGGCGCGTCGGCACGCGGGTGGGCTCAGCGTGAGGTGAACCGCCCGGCCTGGTCCTAGCGCACGTCGACGTAGTCGGACGCGCTGGTGGCCACGCCGGTCGTGGAGTTGCCGTAGTACACCCAGCGGTAGTAACCGTCGACCGAGGCGGTGACCGTGGTCTTCAGGCCCCCGGTGCTGCTGGTGGTGGCCTTCTTGACCGTCTTGAAGGTATCGCTGCCCTTGGCGCGGAACTGGAGGCTGACGGAACGGCCGCTATAGGCGCCGTACTTCTTCGTGCTCCAGTTCGCCCGGGTCAGCTTGCCCGTGACGGTGATCGGCTTGCCCTTGGTGACCGGCTCCGGCGCGGCGTTGGTGGTGGCCTTGGCCGCGCGCTTGAGTTGGACGGTCGTGGACCGCGTCTCCCGCTCCGCGGTCTTCAGGCCGCCGCCGGCCTTCCACAGGCGCAGCGAGACGCCGACCTTCCAGGTCGTGGCGTCGCTGTTGGAGTCGACGTGCTCCTGGCTCGGGTCCGGGTCGATGTAGAGGTTGCCCTCGCAGCGAGCGTGCTTGGAGTCGATCTCGTAACAGGTGTAGCCGCCTGGCCCGATGAAGTTCTCCCCGCTGTCCGCCGCCGTGTTGATGCTCCCGCGGTAGAGGAAGGGGAAGGCGTCGTAGCGGGAGGGGTCGGCGGTGCTGTACCCGGCAGGCAGCGCGATGTTGAACCGCATGGGCGGCTCCACCACCTTCGACGTGCCGACGACGATCGGCTTGCCGTTGTTGACGACGATGTTCGACACGGTGATGCCGGTGTCCGCCGCGTGAGCCGTCGGCGCGCTCAGCGCCGAGAGCCCCAGCGCCCCCACGAGCGTGGCCACCGCGGCGATTCGTCTGCCAGTTCTCATTCACACCTCTTCAGGAGAAGGCCGTTGGAAGAGGCGGCAGCCTATCTGACGAGTTCATGCCCTTCGTCCCGCCGACCTCGCGTCCGTTGCCGATCATCGACGCTTCGGTCCGGTCGCAGGCATCCGGCGTCCTACTGCAGCGCTGCCGCCGTCCCACTCGGAGCTGTCGAGGGTCTGCAGGAGTTCCGTCGGCGTCGTACAGGTGAAACACACCACCGGGGAGGGGTCGGTGACGTGCCAAGACGCGAACCCACCGACGCGCCAGCCGGGTGGGATGGACACGTCGTACTGATAGCGGACCGGGTCGGCACCTTCTTCGGTGGCAGACTGCTCGGCCTCTTCTTCCGAGGCCTCTTCCCAGGCGTCGATCCGGGCGCACAGTTCTTCCGGGAGAAGACCGGCGAAGGGGTATCTGACCACCTGTTCCGGATGCAGGACACACGGCTCCGGCACGTATCCCTCAAAGCCGACGACCTGCGGCTGTGGCGGCAGGGCGAGCACCTCCCCTACCTCAGCGGACCTGCGCCAGCGCAGGTCGAGCAGCATGCCGTGCCGTCCCGGACCGTGTGCGTCGAAGGGGCACCAGAACACCTGGAGCAGGTCGCAGTCGTCCGGCCCGCCCGTGAGATCGGGTACGTCCCGCCGGAACGGCTGCGCCAGACCGATCAACGGCAGCGGGTCTGTTTCGGAGGCTTCCGCGATCCGGTGCGGGCGGCGCAACTCCTGCAGGAGGCCGCGTTCCTCGTCCGTCGGCCCCGGGGCCGCCCGGCGGGTCCACGCGGTGGTCAGGATTCGTCGTTCCCGGTGGATGTCCGCGGGGCGCCGGCCGCGCCCACGGCCGTGAGCCTCGGTGCACACCGGCCACGGCTCGTCCGCCGGCCACAACATCGGACCGCCCACGGAACTCGCCGCCACCTCTTGCCTGCCCGGCCGCGGGTGAAGCCGGGTGGTCGTGCCCCGGTGCGCGGCAAGTTCCGGGAAGAGCGCTTCGATATCGAGCGGGCGCGGCGGCGTGGTCCTCTTCATGCGGGCGACGATAGACATCGGACCCAGCATTCCGTCCAGGCCCCGTCCACGACCGCGGGGAGCGGGCGTGCGGGGGCAGACGGAGAGACGGCAGCCCGCGTCCACCGGGGCAACAAAACAGCCCCCGCGCTGCGTTTCCGCAGCTCAGGGGCTGTGTTTCCACTGTGGCGGC
Organism: Streptomyces sp. NPDC005722; assembly: GCF_040630935.1. Taxonomy (NCBI): domain Bacteria; kingdom Bacillati; phylum Actinomycetota; class Actinomycetes; order Kitasatosporales; family Streptomycetaceae; genus Streptomyces; species Streptomyces sp. NPDC005722. The sequence goes on along the minus strand of NZ_JBEXYN010000013.1, from coordinate 141,041 downwards.
GCCAGGATTCGAACCTGGGTAGGCTAAGCCGACGGATTTACAGACTCCCGTCAATCTGGCGCTCGCTCCCCCGTTGATCTGCAACTTTGCCTGCCGAACGGCCCTGAACCGCAGTCACCGTCCACGCCTCGTCCAGACGACGAGAAGGACCGAAGATCGCCACGGGCCCTGAGTGTCTGCCCGCTTCGAAGCTCGCCGAGGAACAGTGGACGGCACAACTATGCGGCCCATCTTGGGGGTGGGGCGAAGTCCCTCCCCCCCGCGAGACCACTGGGCAACCCATGGGCGGGTGGCCGCTCGCTGTGGTGAGTTCACGACTGATGTTTTTTGTATGCGATCGCGCACACGTAGAGCGCTTAGCTGCATGCGAAGGGTAGTGTCCGGCAAGAGCTGTGTGCGCTTCACAGGCCACCCGGCGGAAGATGCTGGAACAACTGGGGCGGGACTGGGGAGACAGTCGCGTGACACATCTTCGACGCTGTTTTAGCAGGTCAACGACCTTAGAGGACAGCAGGACAGACCCCGTCACTTCACCCGCGTGCTGGCGCGTCGTCCTGACGCGCCCGATCTACGAAGGTAGGAAGCCGGGCTTCGCGCGACCCAGATCTTGTAGGTGGGTCAGGTACTCCCGGGCGGCTGGCTCGGTGCTGTAGCGCTTGCGGACAACGGCCGCGAGTTCGCGGCTGCCCATGATGAGGGACGGGACGGACTGGCGCTCGCCCTTCAACGCTGCCTCGCCGTAGGTGACCGCCTGTTCTAGGTCGCCTTCCCGCGCAGCGGCGACTCCGAGGGTCACCTTGGCTTCGGCGTTGCGCATCGGGGAGCGCTCGGTGCCGTCGAAGTCCGTGCCGGTGCGGATCACTTCGGTGGCCAGAGTGCGGGCGAGCTTGTCCTCGCCCACCAAGCGGTAGCAATCCATCGCGTAGAAGTCGAACTTGTACGGATCCACCACGAAGTGGTGGTCGAGGTTGTCCGGGTGCGGGAGCCCTTCGAGCACGCGGCGCCCGCGGTCAAGAGCGACCTCGGTCTGCCGGCGGTCCCCAAGCCGGGCAGACGCCTTGGCTTCCTGGGCGGCGAGCTGCACCGCGACCCCGTGGCTCCCCGCCGCCTCTGTTCCAGCCCGCGCAGCGGCAATGACCCCGTGGTAGTCGCCGGTCGTCAGCGCGAACCACGCCTTCATCTCGTGGGCCCACCCGCCGATCTCGGCATGGTCGGCTTCCTGGGCAATCTGGAGCGCGGCCCGCCGTGTCGCTTCGGCGCCGTGCCGGTTGCCGCTGTCGTACTCGACGCAGCCCACGAGCAGGGCGAGCCATCCACGTGGCTCAGCTCGGGCGTAGAACCGCAGCTTGTCGCGGAGCGTGCCGGCCACAGCGTCGCCGTGCTCTTCCGGGTGTACGCGAAGTTCCTAAAGGGCGGGGACGAAGCCGCGAACGCGAAGATCTCTGCCCGTCTGCGAGAACACAGCGGTTCCGCTTTGTAGTCGTAGCAAGGGCGGCGGGTGCCTCTGGGTCGTCGCCGCCCTTGCTGTCCGGCAATCACGCCCACGGCTGCCACGGCACGGTCGCCTCGGCTTCGATGCGCGTACAGCTCAGACCACGCCCCCGCGAGGCAGGTCTACTGCAGGCTCAGGACTGACGCGCTCCATCCCAAAGCTTCGGGTGTGTGCCACTGCGGCCGCTCTCCCGTTCGGGCCATGCTCTGACCCGCCAAGAACGCCTGCTGATGATCGGCGTTGCGTTCCCGAACCCGCTCCCAAAGCGCACGCGCCTGCGACCCACAACCGGAACTGACGAGGAACTCGAGCAGATCCTGAGCAAAGCCCCACGCGGTGAGCAGAGCGTCAGGCGCCGTACGAGCGATCTGCTCGGTGTCGGCCGAACTGGCGAACCATGGGAGAGCAGTGTCACGAAGGTGGCCTGCGAACCGCTCCAGCCTTGCCTGTCGCTCCTCGGGACGGGTGAGCGCCACAGAGTATTCGCTGGACAGGTTCAGGAAGCTGGATGCGCAGACGATCGCTTCAACGGACTCGGGGCGGCGAACGGTCAACTCGGGGTTGGCTCGGCGCCACGCGCCCAAGCCGTCGTCGAAGACGGTCAGGCTTGCGACGGTGAACTCGATAAAGTGTCCCGATCGGTTCCACTTGCTCTTCTCTACCGCCATCACCTCGCGGCGCCCCGAGACCCGCCGCTCCAGCGCCTGCCGCGAGCTGACCCAGACGAAACCATCAAGCATCTGCGCCAGACAAGCGGCCCCAGCGCGGACGACGTCGGCCGGTTTCTCCGACCGCACCAGGGCCATGAGTGCATCAGGCTGCGGCGATTTCACCCCACACATGATGCCGCACGGAGATCCGCCGGACTGAACCTCTAGTCAGCATCGTGGTCTGACCTCACCCAGGCCAGCTGCGCATCACTCAACTCAGGCGTGAACCCGCCGGGGAACATCAGCATGAGCGGCTGCGGCCACATGTTCTCAGCCCCGTGCAGCTCGCAGCGCAGTTCGATGAGGTGTGGACCTTCCCCGCATGCCTCGTGCCAGTAGACCCGCTCGTGAACTTGGCAGAAGTACCGAAAGCGTGAGCACTCGTCTTCCTCGACGGGGTCGTAAAAGGCGGGATCACGGACTACCTGGGTCACCGGTTCCTGACGGTTGAACCGAGGAATCGGCCGAGGATCACACCACAGCAGTCGGGAGGGGAGCACGCGCCCATCTTGCCGCAGCCAGAGACTCACCCTCCCGCGCGCTGCCCGTCAGATCCGCCCAGTGCGCTGTCAGCTGCCGGCGTCCTCGAAGAACGAATCTTCAATCCTGATCAAGTCTTCTTCGGTCAGCTGTGGCGGACGCCAGTCCAGGCGTCGCGCATGCTGGACAAACTCATCACTCACGGCAACGTGGTAGCGCTCAACGTAGTGGGCGAGATCCGTGTGCCAAAACCACTGCCCATCGGTGAGCAGGCTCAGGCCGTCGATGAAAGCGCGGTCGGGACTGAGGACGTCATACACGGCGCTCGTGGTGACGGCCAAGACCGCCCCACTGCGGAGGTAGCGCACGAGATCGTCCTCGTACTCCTCGCCCCGTTCCCGCACCGCGGCAGGTAGTGAAGGACCGTCCGCCGCGCCGTGCTGGAGTTCACGGAACGCTCCGAGGAACCGGCCTTCTTGAGCTTGTTGGCTGCCCACTGGCCGAGCCTAGTCCCAGGGCGCTGCCCAGTGCGTTCGCCCGCCGTCCCACGGATGCCCCACAGCCGCAGGTCGGGGACTGGGTTCCCGTCCACGCCCCGTCCACAACCGCTGGTAGAGAGCGTGTGAGAACGGGACGGACTGAGACAGCGGCCCGCCACCGACGGAGTAAAGAGAACAGCCCCCGATCTGCGTTTCCGCAGCTCAGGGGCTGTGTTTCCACTGTGGCGGCGCCAGGATTCGAACCTGGGTAGGCTAAGCCGACGGATTTACAGTGGGCCTTTCCTATACCTTCTGGCCTGCGAATCTCCGCGCTTGACCCCCTCTTGGGGGACATCTGGGGATCGGGGGTGCCATCGGTCACGTAATTCCCCACCCCGAACGTCACGTAATGGGCCACCAGGACTCGGCGTCGCAACCGCCGTGGATATGGGGACGATGAACGCGTGTCGGCATCCCCAGGGCGCCAGAGATTCCTCGGCCGCCCGATAGCCAGACCGTCGTTCAGGCTGTTCAGGGTGGCCGCAAGGCCAGTGCGGAGCGCCGCCGAAAGCGCCCTTGACTGACCAACCAACGGCAGGCTCAGCCGTCGGGTAGCCCGTCACGGCCTCAGCCCAAGTGGGGAATTACGTGGCGCTGATCATGAAGCTCCTGGGGAATTACATGACCGCTGACACGAGGCGCCCGCGACCGACTACTCGGCAGCATCTCCCCATCTGCTCCACGAGCCCGGCGTTGGCCTCTTCGTCCCGAACGCGATTACTGCGCCCAGTGGTCTCTCCCAACCAGCTGACCCACACCCAGGGCTGTGAGGCGTCCGCCACTGTCCAAGGCTGACCGGTGGAGACCTACGCGTGTGGCTCCCTGTTTGATCCCCCGACGCACTGCACGGCGGTTTTCAAGACGGATGCCTTCCGCCGTGATCGGATCCCGTGGACCTACAGTCGTGGGTCCTGACTACGTGCGACAGAGTCGGCCGAACCGCGAATGGCCCATGGGCACGCAACGCGGAAGTGGTTCTCCCCGCGGATCCCAGTCCCAAGGTTGCCGCTGCGCCGCCTCGTCCTCTGGATCCGGCTCTAGTTGAGGTCTTCGAGCAGGCGTGCGGTAGCCAGGGTGTGGGTGTGGTCGTCGCCCAGGAGGCGGCGTTGCCGGGTCAGGGTGTCCTCGGCGAGGGTACGAGCCTGCTCCCTCTCGCCGAGCTCGGCCAGTCGGATGGCGAGGTTGGAGGCGGTGATCAGGGTGTGTGTGTGGTCGTCGCCCAGAACGCGGCGTTGCCGCGTCAGAGTGTCCTCGGCGAGGGCGCGGGCCTGCTCCCTCTCGCCGAGCTCGGCCAGTCGGATGGCAAGGGCGGTGGC